>CAMAWS010000369.1 GCA_945861845.1 Candidatus Sulfopaludibacter sp. SbA3
GTATAGCTTCCCGTCTGCAGGCTGGCAAACTGATATGCCCCCGCTTCATTGCTCACGACGGTATTCACGATCCCCGTCGCAACATTCGTTGCGGTGATCGTTACACCCGGAATCAGGGCGCTCGTGGCATCCGAAACAGTGCCGCCTACTGTGGCATTACTGCTTTGCGCAAACATCGGAGTGGATAGACACAGGCACAGCAGCACTGCCGCTGCTCCAAATAGTTTCTTCATAGATCGCCTCCAACTGGAAAACTCGCGTGGTGAAAATCGCGGGCACTCATTCGTGCTCGACGAAAAAGCGGGTGATTCGCGCAACCGGGCACGCGTTCACGATTAAGGAGCGACAGCCGCAGGACAGCCCTCATCCAAAGCCTCTCGATCAAATCTTTCGAACGCAGCGGGAAAAAGTAAGGGGAGTCTATTACCGCCTGCAAACCGAGTCAATTCTTAGAACGTGGGGGTGGAAGGAAGATTGGGGGACAGACACCGAATTCCGAAGTTCAGGAATTCGGTGTCTGTCCCTCAATCTCCTAGAAGTTCAGTCGAGCATTGATCACAAACCGCCGGTTTCCCCTCGCCGTTGTGATGCGCCCAAAGCTGGTGTTATTGATGTTCACGTTGGGATTGGCGAACTGCGGATCGTTCAAAATGTTCAGCGCATCGACACGCACTTCGAACTCCTTGCTTTCGGTTATGCGCACTCGCTTGATCAGGTTCACATCAAAATTCACCAGCGCCGGCCCTTCAATCCATTTCTGTCCAAGAGTGCCGATCTTTCCGGGAACCGGGTTCACCAGCAGAAGCCGTCCATCGGCGTCCGTGATGGCCCTGTTGCTGAACGATCCGCTCAGTCCATTAAGACCCGAAACGCCCGCACCCGAAGGATCGAGGACCTGCAACAGGCCCGGGAAGTAGGTCACGCCATTAGCTACCTTGGTGACTTTCCCGCTGGCCTTTGGAAACTCTCCAACAATATCCGGCGTCATGCCGGCCGTGCTCTCCCAGATTGTCGAGACTGGAGCGCTAATGGTCAGTGGTGCGCCGGAGCTCCAGTTCAAGACTCCACCAAACTGCCATCGCTCCACGAGCCGCTGAACAAATCCGGGAGCATCGCCGAGAAACTGCCGGTTGGGCCCGAACGGCAACTCATAAATGCCGTTGGTCGTGACGACATGCGTCCGCTGGTAAGCCAGCAGTTGCTTCTCCCTCGCAAGGTTCTTGGGATCTACCGGAGTGATGTTTGCATCGCTGTCGGTGGCTCCCAGTGCCCTGCTCCACGTGTAAGATGTCTGGCTCGAGAAACCGTTCGACAGGCGCTTCTGCAATTGCACTTGCATTGAATGGTAGGTGGAGTTGCTTGGATTTCCATGCAGTCTCACATCAATAAACTGGGGATTGAGCACAAAGAAAGTCTCGGGCAATCCGCCGTTGCGAACAAACCCTCCACCCGCTCCCGTGACGTTGACGCTGCGGTTCAGAAAATCCGCCAGCTGGCCGACGTTGCCGTTTGCGATGAACGCCCGCGTGGCCGTATACGCGCGCAGCGCGGCCGACCCTGTAACCGTGGTGCCGTTAACCACACCCGCGCCCGGGATATTGAGCCCCCTCAACATGCGATCGAACAGCGGCGCATTTCCCCCGGTGCGCGTGGTGTTGAACGCGTCCAGGAAACCGGTGCCGAAAATATCCACAAAGTTGAGCGGCCTGGCATTCCAAAGCTTCGTCCCTTTGGTGCCGACGTAGGCGACACTCAGAGACAGGTTGCCAGGAAGCTCACGCAGAATCTCGAAGTTGACGTTTTGGACGTAAGGGCTCACCCGGTTCGGCTCCGCTCCCTGCATGACATTGCTGCGAGCGCCGTCTACTGGAGGCGCACCGAGCGGATTGCCCTGAGTGGGTATCGGGAGCGAAATGTTTGCCAGCGACAGGTAATCCGCCTGGCGGTGGAAAATCCCGGTGTTCAGGGAACCCTGATATGTGCCGGGAATCGAACCTGCGATGTTATTGAGGAACGAATTGATGCCGATAAAGGAATCGCCGGGATAGCTCCAGCCATAGCCGGCGCGAAGCACGGTTTTGTCTTTTCCAAACCAGGGAAGCGACCAGCTCAAACCAAGAGAAGGGGCGAGGTTGTTCCATTCGTCGTTCCAAAGTTTTCTGTCCGGATTGGGCGAATTCTTGCCTACATACTCCACCGTGGTCGGGGAACCGCACGAGAGCCCACACAGTCCCTGAGGTCCGCCAACGGCTCTGGCCGCAATACCGAGCGGAGACCACGGAACGCCGAAGTAGTCGTAATGGATTCCCATGTTGAGCGTCACTGACGAACTGACCTTCCATGTATCCTTGAAGAACCAGCTGAACGCTCTCGCGTTCCAATGGCGCACCCTGAATTTATAGCCATCCTTGTAACCGCGCCACACCAGGTCCTTGGGATCCCGGATATCGAACGCCTCTGCAATTCGATCGACCGAGCCCGCAAGATCGGTCAACAGGTTTCGCGCCGTCGTTTGATTGTTGCCGGTGAGGCCGGGAATGGCGACGCTATCAATATTCCGGACGGCCACGCCGCCTTCGCCGAAGATCGCCTGCGGCGTGAAATGGCTGTCGTTGCCTGCCTGGGTGCTCTGGAAGCGCACCTCGCCGCCTCCCTTAAATGCGTGGGCGCCTTTCGTGAAACTGATCGTATCCGCATATTGGAAGAGTGGGCTTGTCTGCGTCCGGGTAGCGCCGTCAAACGCGCCCCAGAACATGAAGTTGTTCGGGAAGAGCGTGGTTACGGGCTGGAACGGTATGCCATTGTTCTTTGGAAGCAGCGCGAACGCCTCCTTTGCCTTCTCGCCGGTTTCCTCGCTTTCATCCGTTTTTCTTCCGGCGTAAAAGGGCGCCCAACTGTCTTGTTTCGAACGGCGATATCCGACGCGGAGTTCATTCACGACAGAGGGCGACAGTGTCGATACCAGGGAGGAGTTCGCTACCAACGGCCATGTGTAATTATCCCCGTAGTAACCATTCGGCCACTGGGGGATGCCCGCATTTTCCGCGTGGTTCAGGGAGCGCTCCGCCGTGTAGACGAAACTGAGCTTGTGATTGGCGTTGAAGTTATGATCGATCCGCGTATTGAACTGGTCGCGGTTCACGTCAGATCCATTTCCCGTGTTTTCCTGCAGCCCGTCGATACGCCGCGTCCAGCGGTACCCGGCAACATTCAGCCCGTCGCCAGTCGTGTAATCGTTCGGTAGCGGCATTCGTGAGAGCAGCACATTCTGCACAAATCCGGTTGGATCGTATCCCGGCCGGAAGGGATCGCGATTGAACACGCTGAACTGCTGCAAATCGCCCGTAGCGTTTCTGGGCCGTACCGGATTGCCTTCACGATCCACAGTCGGGTTATTCTGCGTGACGTTCTGGCTGTCGACTCCCGGGAAGAACCGGAAGTTCCCCCGCCGCGCCTGGTCGGTCAGAACGGTTCCGACGAAAGTCTGGCGTTTGATAAAGCGCTGTTCATCTATAAGGAAGAAGAAAAACGTCTTGTTCCGTACGATCGGACCGCCCAGCCGGACTCCAAACTGGTTCCGGTTTTCGTAGTCCTTCTTAACACCGTTGAAGTTGTTGAACCAGTTCGACGCATCCAGCGCCGAGTTGCGGTTCGTCCAGAATGCGCTGCCGCGGAACTGATTGGTTCCCGAGCGCGTCACCATCTGCACCTGCCCTGAACCGCGGCCCGATTCGGCATCAACGGGAGCCGTGATAACGCGCACCTCCTCGACCAGATCGGGACTCGCAAACGTGGCTGAAAATGCGCCCTGGTTGTATCGCCCATCGGAAACGATGAATCCGTCTCGCGTAGTGTTCACCATCGTGAGCCGTCCACCAGCAAAATTGCCATCCGTGAGGGACTCCGTCGGTCCGGCGCCCGCCGTCGTCATCATCAACTCCATCACATTGCGGCCTCCCAGCGGAAGATCGCGCACCCTGTATTCGGGCAGAACCGTACCCACGGACGCCGACGTTGTGGCAATGGCCGTGTCGGCCGCCACGGTCACTTCCACCGCCTGCGCCACCGTGCCCACCTGCAGCGTGAAGTTCAACCTCACCTGCTGCGAAATCCCGA
>CAMAWS010000370.1 GCA_945861845.1 Candidatus Sulfopaludibacter sp. SbA3
CTTGATGGCTGCGCCCTGTCGGGCTTGCATTCGCAGCCGCTCATCTATTCCCAGGGAGATTTGGTCCTGAGAAGTCGGCGCAACCGCGGATTGTCTGCAGGCGCCTTGTCGAGCGCCGCAGTAAACTTGTTGAAGTCTTTTTCATCGAGCTGGAAATACCGCTGATCCAGCAGCACGGATTCCGCTTCGCGGCATGCCGCTTCCAGCATGAAATCAGAACGATTCTTGCCGAGCCTTTCCGCCGCCCGGTCAATGACCGCGCGCTGGTTCCGGTTAGCCCTCAGGTTGATCGTGACATCGCGTCCTGTCGGTCTTGCACCAGGCATGGATCTTCTCCTTCTGTATACACATTCAATCTACGAATATGTGTGGATGCTGTCAATACATCGGAACGATGCGCTTCCATTGCTCCCATCCGGGGCCAGAATCCCGGGAACAAACTCGGAACTCGCGATACTCTCTGCCACTGCTACATAATTCGGAGTCCATCCCCAAGACTCCTGCGCCAAGTTCATCATTGGAACAGGTGCTGCTCTCGTGGCACACTTTCTGCGGGAGGTGATTTATGCCGACGGAAAAGAAACGAATCCACATCACAGTGGATGACGATACCTATGAGGCCCTGGGCCGCTTGTCGGACAGCCGGCGTGAATCCGTGGCGAGCGTGGGATTAAGTTTGATCGAACAGGCTCTGGAGTACCAGGAGGACCTCTATTTTTCGCGAATTGCCGACGAGCGGCTGAAGGCCAGGCAGAAGCGAATTCCGCACAGCAAGGCTTGGGCTTGAACTATCGAATTGAGTATCTGGAGAGTGTCGTTGGGGTTGATGTTCCGCGTCTTTCCAAGGCTGTTCAACGCCGAATTAAGCAAGCCATCGAAACAAAGCTATCCTCTCATCCCGTGGAATTTGGGAAGCCCCTCCGCTACAGTTTGAAAGGAGTCAGACGCCTCCGAGTCGGCGATTACCGTGTGATTTACACAATCGAGCCCAACGACGTCATCCTGATAGTCAAGATTGGACACCGCCGAGAGGTTTACGAAAAATGAACAGGACTTAATTCGGAGTTCGTCCCCAAAACTGGTAGCATGCCCGGCAGGAGAACTCCATGTCGAAACCCAGGCCGTATACGCGGCTCACCCAGCCTGTGGTACGCGACGGACGCCACGGCAGTTTCCGTCCGGCCACTTGGGATGAGGCGCTGGATCGTACGGCAAGCGGCCTGAAATCCATCGTCGAAAAACACGGGAGCAAAGCGTTCGGACTGTTCAGTTGTTCCAAGGCCACGAACGAAATGAACTTCATTGCGCAGAAGTTCGCGCGCGTGGTGATGGGCAGCAACAACGTCGACAGTTGCAACCGCACCTGACACGCCCCGAGCGTCGCCGGTCTGGCGATGGTGTTTGGCGCGGGCGGCGGTACAAGCTCCTATCGGGAAATTGAAGAGACCGACGTCATCCTGCTCTGGGGTTCGAACGCCCGGGAGACCCATCCGATCTTCTTCCATCATTTACTCAAAGGACTGAGAAACGGAGCGCGACTTTACGCCATCGATCCGCGCAGGACGAGTTCGGTTCGGTGGGCCCATGCATGGGCCGGACTCGATGTCGGCACCGATATCGTTCTCGCCAATGCCATGGGCCGGGAAATCATTGCCTCCGGGCTTGAATGCAGGGAGTTCATCGACAACGCCACGCGGGGATTCGACGCGTACCGGACAGCCGTAGAGCCTTATACGCTTGAGTTTGCCGAGCGCGAGTGCGGCGTTCCATCCGGAATCATCCGCGAAATGGCGCACGCATTTGCGCGCGCCGGCAGAGCGATGATCTGCTGGACACTGGGCATCACTGAACACCACAACGCCGTCGACAACGTGCTGGCGCTTATTAATCTGTCCCTGTTGACCGGTCATGTCGGCCGTTACGGCTCAGGCCTCAACCCGTTGCGCGGACAAAACAACGTGCAGGGCGGCGGCGATATGGGCGCGATTCCCGACCGCCTGCCCGGCTTCCAGCATGTGGAGAACGCGGAGCGCCGCGCCCGATTCGAAGAGCACTGGGGCGTTTCCATTCCGCCCGTCCGCGGATGGCATCTCTCGCAAATGTTCGAAGCCATGGAGCGCAAGGACCTCCGGGCTCTTTACGTGATCGGTGAAAATCCGCTCCAGTCGGAAGCGGATCAGAATCACGTTCGCCGGCTTCTCGAAGGACTCGACTTCCTGGTGGTGCAGGATATTTTCATGACGAGGACCGCCGAACTCGCCGACGTTGTCCTCCCGGCGACGGCGGCGTGGTGCGAAACCGAAGGCACGGTAACCAACAGCGAGCGGCGCGTTCAACGAGTGCGCAAGGCAGTTGATCCGCCTGCTGGCGCGCGCGATGACGTCTCCATCATTTTCGATATCGCGCGGCGGTTGGGTCACGACTGGGGCCAGCCCGACGCCGAAACAATATGGAATGAAGTGCGCGCCCTGAGCCCGCTTCACGCCGGCATGAGCTATGCGCGACTGGAAGCCAATCGTGGCCTGCACTGGCCGTGTTATGACGAAAGTCATCCGGGGGAAATATTCCTTCACAGCCGGTTGTGGGAACGGCCGTTGAATGGGCCCCGGGCGGAATTCATGCCGGTACAGCACGATCCGCCGGTGGACCGCCTGACGCCCGAGTTTCCGTTGAGGCTCACGACGGGCCGGCGGCTGGACGAGTACAACACGGGCGTCCAGTCTTCGGGATATAGCTCTCCGATGCGTCGCGGTGAAACGCTGGACCTTTCGCCCGAAGATGCTGAACGTCTCGGAGTCCGGGACGGAGAAGTGGTACGGGTACAGTCGCGCCGCGGCACGGTCACGGTGCCCGTTCGCCGCGTGGACTCGCTCCGCCCGGGCCTGACGTTTATGACGCTGCACTTTCCGGACGACGTGGCAACAAACCTTCTGACCATCGATGCGACGGACCCGAAGTCCGGCACGGCGGAATTCAAAGCCACCGCTATTCGCATTGAAAAGATGTGAAGGTATAAATGGATATTCGTATCCACGGACCCGAAGCCAACACGTCCGAACGCGCCACCATCGACGCCGTTCTCGGCGAAAATGGCGCGCGCCGCGATTTGCTTTTGCCTGCGCTCCATGCCGTGCAGTCCCGTTTTGGATGGCTTCCACCTGGAACGCTGAACTACATATGCCTTCGGATGACGCTGCCTCCATCGGAAGTATTCGGCGTGGCGACCTTCTACCACATGCTTTCAGTTAACCCGCGGCCAACCGAACTGGCCTATGTATGCGACGACATCGCATGCAGTCTCAGCGGCGCCGAACGTCTATGCTCGGAATTGAAGGCGGCGCTTGGCCCGCAGGGAGGTAAATGGAAACGCAGTCCATGCCTGGGGCAATGCGAGCAGGCGCCTGCGGTGCTCGTAAGCCAGGCCGGCGAGTTCCCTCGCCTCTTCAACCTGTCCAACGAGAGCCGGGCCGTAACCGCTGACGAAGTGGTTTTGGCCTTGACCGCTGCACCTGTGCGCGCAACATTCGAATCGCTGCGCCGATCGGTGCCGCAGGCCGGTCAGCCGGGGCTCCGCCTCATAAAGAGAATTGGCGAGATCGATCCTGAAAGTCTAGATGCGTATCGGTCCAGTGGCGGATACGCGGCCCTGCACCGCGCGATTCAACTCGGCCCCGGCGCGATCATCGGCGAAGTCCGTGCATCCAGGCTCGCCGGACGGGGCGGCGCGGCCTTTCCGACAGCCCGAAAATGGGAAGCTGTAGCCAAAGCTCCGGCCCGTCCACACTATGTGGTCTGCAACGCGGATGAGTCGGAACCCGGAACGTTCAAGGACCGTCTCCTGATGGAAGGCGATCCATTCGCCGTGATCGAGGGAATGACGATAGCCGCATTCGCCACGGGCAGCGAGCACGGCTACTTCTACATACGGGGCGAGTATCCGCTCGCATCCGAGCGCGTTGGGCTTGCGATCCGTGCCACTCGTGCTGCCGGCCTGCTGGGCAATAACATTCTCGGCTCGGGCCTGAATTTCGACATCGAACTGAGACGGGGAGCGGGCGCTTATATTTGCGGCGAAGAGACAGCGCTCTTCAACTCCATTGAGG
>CAMAWS010000371.1 GCA_945861845.1 Candidatus Sulfopaludibacter sp. SbA3
TCGCCAGCAGGGCGGCAGGCACTCGTAAACCTATTTTGGACATCTCATTCCTCCATCTGGTGGTCTAATCCGGAAACAGACGTATGTGTGTGTCCCCGAATTAGACCACTAGATGGCGCCGGGAGAATATGATGAAATGGAATCATGACTAATGGAAAAGGGCTGGCGCGAGTATTCGCTGCCAGACCCGAGGTCGTTGCGGCATACGTCTTCGGTTCGGTGGCCTCCGGCCGCGCAAGACCTGACAGCGATATCGATATTGGTGTTCTCGTGGATCCGAAAGCGGTACCCAGGGACCGGCTGAAGTATCGCCTTCGGTTGATTCGAGATCTCGGTGGGGCACTCGAGAGATTCGACGTCGATGTTGTACTGCTGAACGACGCCCCACCGGCTCTGGCTCAAAACATCATTGCCAGGGGAAAGCTGGTCTTCGAGCGCTCCCGGGCGGCCCGGATCGCCTTTCAGATTCGAACCATGAACTTGTTTCTGGATACGGAGCCGATGCGGAGACTACATCTACAGGCACTGAAACGCCGATATCTGACAAGGGAGGCTCGTGGTTGACACGAATGTCATCCTCTCTCGGATTACAAGGATCCGGGAATGCACTGCCATCCTGCGCCGATACAGCCTCATGGACCAGAAAGGGTTCCTGCAGGATACCGACATTTCCAGCAGCGCAGAACGACAGCTCCAGGTAGCGATCCAGGCTGTAATCGACATCGGCAATCACGTCGTATCGGATAAAGACCTGGGCACTCCAAAAGACTACAAAGACATCTTTCGTATTCTTGCCAGGCACAAGATCGTCTCGAAGGCTCTATCTGAAAGGCTCTCCGCAATGGCTGGGCTTCGGAACGTGCTGGTCCACGACTATCTCGACGTTGACCTCAAATTGGTCTACCGGATCCTGAAAAAAGACCTCGGTGATCTTGAGACATTCATCAAATCAGTACTGAAGCTGGTCTGAGCTCTGTGGGCGCGGAGCTTCAGCCCCGCGCCCATTGCCAGACTTCAACTTACCTGCGTTCGCGATCGAGTTCGGCAAAAGCCAACCTGATGTGGCTCTTGAGCCTGTTGGGATCTGCGGCGCCATAGCCGGTGTATTTGGCCGGAATCTTCCAGCTTGCCGCGACTTCGTCCACGGTCTTGCCCGCTTGTTTCGCCGCGCGCATGTCCGTGAGGAATTCCCGGTTTAACTCGACGAAGTCCTTGAGGTCGGCTGCGGTCACCTGCGGGCCGTGCCCGGTGATGATCGTGTCCACATTCTTGAACTGGTCGTATGCCTTCTGGATCGTGGGGACCATTGCGATGGCGCTGCCGCCGTTATTGGAATCGAGGAGCGGAATGTTCTTGGCGCCGAAAACGTCGCCCGTGACGGCGACACGAAGGGTAGGGAAGTAAACCCACGCGTCTCCATCCGTGTTGCCGATGCCGAAGAAATAAATCTCCACCTGGTCGGCGCCGCTGAAAAGAGTGAGTTTGTCCTTGAATGTGCGGGTGGGCATGCCGCGGCCGTTATTCGCCTGGAATATGGTCTGCGCGGGAACGGTCTGATTCTGATTGGCGCTGTTGGGAAGCATCTTCTCCATTCTTGTCTTCGTGGTTTCGTGCGCGATGATCTGAACCCCCGGAGGGAACTCGACATTGCCGCTCACGTGGTCGCCATGCGTGTGCGTATTGATCAGTGTCGTGATGGGCTTGTTGGTCAGTTCCTTGATCTTGTCCAGGAGCGGTTGTCCCCAGCCGGGATTCTTTGCATCCACCACCACAACGCCGGTGGACGTAATAAACACTGCGCTGTTCCCGCCACCGCCTCTAAGCACATACAGGTTGTCCTTGATCTTCTCAACCTCGACGACCCGGGGTGCAGGCGCCTGCTGCGCGGCAACCGCAATTGACGCTGCCCCAGTGGCGAGCAGCAAACTGAGAACAATGCTTCTCTTCATAATCTATCCTCCTTAAATTCCGGTCTAAATTCCGGTCCGGACGGTCATTTCCGATTTTGCTTCAGGCTTGGACCAAGTGATCGCTATTGACGAGGCCCTGACGCAGCTGGCGGAGTGGGCGCCCCGCCAATGCAGCGTCGTCGAACTGTCTTTCTTCGGCTGCATTACCGAATGCGAGATCGCCGAACTGCTGGGATCACCCACAGCACCGTTAGCCGCGAGTGGAACCTCTAACTCGTCTGGCGGCACGCGGAGTTGAATGGTCCCGTCGCGTCGTTAACTGACGATCACGACGTTGTATAGGGCTCCGTCAACGTTGACATTTATATTTGGTCTGGGGCCGGGGAGAGTAACCCTGACATCCGTGATACCCCCAGAATTCGAAACGATATATCGGCGCTGGGTCCCATTGCGCTTGGCTTCCGGGAGCGGCCTACATGCCCCGCCGCCTCTCACTGTGAGTTCGCAATCGGCTGTCGACCCGCCCGCGGCAGTGCGGTTAACAATTCTCCCTTCCAACTTTTGGTTGTTATCGGAAGTGATCTCGAATGAATCGCCGACTACCACCGGAACCGAAAACGACGGTGGCGTAGTTGAGCTCCCGGCAGTGTTCAGAGACACCAACGTTAATTGGCTGAACGGGCCGATCGCAATGGCCGTACCCTGAGGCGACGCATTGGTGACATCCAGAAGGGTGTCCAGATTCCCATTGGCGCCCGGCCTTGTGGCTCCCGCAGCCAACTGCTTGATCCGGGTGGACCCTCCATCATCAATGACTACTTCTCCATCTGCCATGCTTGATCTCCTTTAGTTTGAAATTAACTTCAGTGATTGTGACGACGAAACCTAACCTACCGATGGCTCTTGCAATCAAAAGCCAATTACCTCGAACAACTGCCGGTTCACGCGCCGCCGATAGCCGTCCAGGCTTGCGGCAGGCCACAAAGCCTTCATCTGAGCGAGCGCCGCCCGGGCCGAGCCGGCGTGGGCGTCGGCCTCGGGTGATCCCTCGGCCGATCGAGCGGCCACCAGGTGAGCCCGCAGAATCGATTCCCAAATTTCGCGGGGCTCAAAGAACTTGAGCGACTGACCGGACAAATCCAGGGCGGCTACCCGGTTGCCCACGGCAACCCAGGCTTCAGCCAGCAAAAGCCGGCCTGCCGCCGCACTCCCCATAAGCTTGGCCTGTTCAAGCTTCGCTATCACCTTCGCCGACAACGCGGCGCCGCCCGTAACGTCTCCGCGGCGTATCAGAATTAATGCATGAATCAGGTTCAGATCCTGTTCCTGCTCCTCTCCGGCGCCCACGATTGACAGGCCCTCGCGGGTAAGGGACAGGGCTTGGTCTAACCGGCCGTCGGCGTATGCCACCTGAGCCAGCTCGGCCTTGATTGCGGACAGAAGTTTCGAGTTCTGACTCTTCTTCTGTAACTGCCAGGCTTCCGTCAGGGAGCGTTCCGCCTCCTGCTTCCGCCCCAACCGCGATTGGAGATCCGCGGACTTGACCTGCACGTATCCCGCCTGGATGCTTGATCCGTAGAGGTTCACCGTGCGTTCATACTCGTTTAGTGCTTCCGGCCAATTTCCCCGGACTTGCAAGATGCTGCCAAGGCGCTCCCGGAGCAGGGCTTCGAGCGGGCGATCCTGGAGTTGCGCCGCATCAGGCAGGGCTTCGTTCAAAATCCGTACGCCTTGATCGTACTGGGCGAGCTGCCCGAACGCTCCTCCAAGGATTATCCTGGCCTGGACAAGCTCGCGGCGATAACCGGCCTGACGGTAAAATTCCAAAACGGCTTCGACATGCTGCTTTGCTTCTTCCGGCCGCCGGTCTTGCTCGCAGATCGTGGCCAGCGAAAGTTGCGCGCGGGCTTCGCTTCGGCGGACCTTGGCGCGGCGAGCCAGTTCCAACGCACGGTGGAAAAACGGCTCGGCGGCCGGGGAGTCTCCGCCGACAACAAACGAATTACCGACATCGATAAGAGCGCTGGTGGCGAGATTGTCCATGTTCTCGGCAATGGCCTCATCGGCGGCGTTCTGTGCCAGTTCTCCGGCACGGCGAGTGTCGCCCATATTTCGAGTCGCCACGCCCTGCAATTGCAG
>CAMAWS010000372.1 GCA_945861845.1 Candidatus Sulfopaludibacter sp. SbA3
TGTAGCTGAACTAGAAGTTCAAACGAGCGCCGAGCGTAAATCTCCGGTTGCCCGTCGCAGTTGTGATGCGGCCGAAGCTCGTCGAGTTGATGCTCAGGTTGGCTGGGACAGGAGGAGCAAAGTTCGGATGGTTCAGCACATTGACCACGTCCATCCGGAATTCAAATTCCTTCGTCTCCGCAATCCTCACTCGCTTAATGAGATTGGCGTCGAAACCGATACGCCGTGGGCCCTCGATCCACTTCAGGCCAAGAGAGCCGACCTGACCGGGAGCCGGATTTACCAGAAGGATGTTTCCCTGGGCATCCGTAACGGCCTTGTTGCTGAATTGGCCATTGAGGGAGTTTGCTGACGTGACACCGGCGCCCGACGGATCCGTAACCTGGCTGATGCCGGGGAAGTAAATCACGCCGTTGGCAACCTTCGTAACTTTGCCGGCGCTCTTCGGAAAGTCTCCAACGATATTAGGAGTCGCCACGCTGGTGGCTACTGCAGTGCCATCCTGACTGACGGTGGCGTTAGGAGCCAGAATCGTCAGCGGCGGTCCAGAAGTCCAGTTTAGGATTCCACCGAACTGCCATCGCTCGACGATCCGTTGAACAAATCCGGGAGCATTGCTGAGGAAAGCCCTGCTTGCTCCGAACGGCAGCTCATATGTGCCGTTCGTGGTGAATGCATGCGTGCGGTGATAACCAAGAAGCGCCTTGTTCAACGACCTCTGCTTGGGGTCACGATACTCGACAACCACGTCGGCGTCGTTTTCACCGATTGCCCGGCTCCACGTGTATGACGTCTGAGTCGTGAAGCCCTGTGACAGCCGCCTGGTGACCTGCACCTGCATGGAGTGATAAGTCGAGCTTCCCGGATTCGAGTGCAGGTTCGCCTGGTTGAACTGCGGATTCAGCACAAAGAAATTCTCGGGGTACAGCCCGCTGTTTCGGACAAAGCCGCCACCTTTGCCGGTGACGCTGGTGTTGCGGTTCAGGAAGTCCGCCAGCTGGCCGACGCTGCCGTTTGCTATGAACGATCGAGTGTTCGTATTCGCGCGCAGCGATGCCGATCCTGTAATGGTGGTGCCGTTGATCACGCCAGAGCCCAGATTCAGGCCTCGGAGCATCGAATCGAACAGCGGCGCATTTCCACCGGCGCGCGTTGTATTGAAAGCGTCCAGAAGTCCGTTCTTGTTGATCTCCACGGAATTCAAGTTGAGACCGCCCCAAAGCCTTGTGCCCTTGGAACCAACGTAAGCGACATCCAGCGTCAGACCCGCGCCGAGGTCCCTTTGAAGTTCGAAATTGAAATTCTGGATATACGGAATGCGGCGGTTGGTATCGCCGACCTGAATGTTCTCGCCTCTCGTCCCATCCAGCGGAATTGGCTGGAGGGGCGCAAACTGGAGCGGAATGGGAAGGGTCGCATTCGACAGCGAGAGATACCCGGCCTGCGTGTAGATGAGGCCGCGGTTACCGCCTTCCGAAGATCCACCCGTCGTACCCGGCATGGAAGCGCGGATCGGGCTTGAACTGGCGCCATTGAGTTGGTTACCCGAATAGCTCCATCCGTAGCCCGCTCGCAATACGGTCTTGTCCTTGCCCAACCAGGGAAGCGACCAGCTCAAGCCAAACGATGGCGCGTAGTTGTTCCAGTCATCCCCGTACATCTGTTTGCTGGGATTCGGTGAATTCTTGCCCACAAATTCCACGACACTCAGGGAACCGCATGAAACGCCGCACAGCCCGGCGGATCCGCCAACGGTGGTTCCGGCAAGGCCGCGGCCTTCCCATGGCACACCAAAATGCTCGAAACGCACGCCATAATTGAGCGTTAGGGACGGGCTAACTTTCCAGCCATCCTTTAGAAACCAACTAATTTCTGCGGAGTGCCAGTCGCGTTGCTTCGACCGAACCCCGTCCGTCCAGCCACGAAATACCGGATCGGTAGGGCTTCGAAGATCAAAACCCTGGGTAATTCTTGCCACCGAACCCGACAAATCCGTCAGGATGTTCCGCGCCAGCGTCTGGTTGTTGGCCGAGAGGCCCGCAATCGCCGTATTGTCGATGCCTGTCACGGCAACTCCGCCGGCGCCCAACGTCAGCATCGGCAGGTAATCATCATCGTTGGAGCCGTTGGTACGCCCGAAGCGTAACTCACCACCAAACTTGAAGGCGTGCGCGCCTTTCGACCAACTGAGCGTATCCGCGTAGGTGTAGATGGGACTTGTCGAGGTGCGGCTCGAACCAGCCACCGTCCATCTCATGAAGTTTTCAGGGAACAAAGTTGTGATCACTCGCGCCGGATACCCGTTGTATACAGGAAGGAGCTTGAACGCCTCCGCGCCCGGCTCCACCGGATCGCCCTCATTCAGGTTTTCATTGCCGACATAAAAAGGCGACCAGCTGGTCTGCTTGCTTCTTCTGTAACCGACGCGCAGTTCGTTTACGATGCTCGACGAAAGAGTCGACACCAGGGATCCGTTGTAGATCCTCGGCCACCGGTGGTTTGCACCGTTGTAACCGCCGGGCCAGTTCATGATACCGGCCTGTGCGGTCATGTCCAGGTCGCGTTCCCAGGTGTAAACGAAACTGAGCTTGTGAGTGGAATTGAAATTGTGATCCAGTCGCGCGTTGAACTGGTCGCGGTTGGTGTCGTATCCATTTCCGTCCGACTGGTCAATTCCGCTGATCCGGCGCGTAAAGCGGATGCCGGCCGTGTTCAAACCGTCGCCAATCGTGTAGTCGTTGGGAAGCGGCATTCTTGAAAGGAAGGTGCGCTGCATAAAGCCGCTTGGATCCAATCCGGGCCTAAACGCATCGCGGCCGAAAATACTGAACGATTGAAGATCTCCGGTCGCATTTGCCGGTCTCACCGGATTTCCACTACGATCCACCGTCGGGTTATTTGCGCTCGCGTTCTGAGCGTCCACTCCCGGAAAGAACCGGAAGGTGCCCTGCCGCGCTTGCGCCGTCAGGACACTGCCAACGAAAGTCTGCCTGAAGATATCCCGCTGTTCGTCCACGAGTGCAAAGAAGAACGTCTTGTTCTTGAAGATCGGGCCACCGATACGGCCGCCAAGCTGGTTGCGGTTCTCGAAGTCCTTTTTCACGCCATCGCGGTTGTTGAACCAGTTACTGGCATCAAGAGCAGAGTTGCGATTCGTCCAGAAAACACTGCCGCGGAACTGATTCGTTCCAGAGCGTGTGACCATCTGCACCTGGCCTGAACCGCGGCCTGCTTCGGCATCCACCGGCGCCGTGATAACGCGTACTTCCTCGACCAGATCCGGACTCACATATGTCGCGGAAAAGGCGCCAAAGAGCTGCCGGCCGTCGCCGACGGTGAACCCGTCTCGCGTCGTATTCACCGCGCTGGGCCGCCCACCGGCAAAATACCCGGTAACAGCGCCGTCGGTCGGTCCCGCACCGGCAGTCGTGCCAAGCAGATCCATGACGTTGCGGCCGCCCAAAGGCAGGTCGCGCACTTTATACTCCGGCAGCACGGTACCCACCGAAGACGACGTGGTCGCGATGGCCGTGTCGGCGGCGACAGTAACTTCAATCGCCTGCGCGACGGAACCCACCTGCAGGGCGAAATTCAATCGCACCTGCTGTGAAACGCCAAGCAGGACCTCGTTGTAGGTCTGTGTTTGAAAGCCGGGCAGCTCCGCGCTGACCTTATAAGCGCCTGTTTGCAGGCTTGCAAACTGGTACGCGCCGGCTTCGTTACTTATGACCGTCGCGACGATGCCCGTGCCCGTATTCGTCGCGGTAATCGTGACGCCCGGGATTAGTGCTCCAGTGGCATCGGAAACCGTTCCGCCCACGGTGGCATTACTTGTCTGGGCAAATGTGTAAGTCGAAAAAGCGAGACATAGCAACACGATGGCTGCTATCAACAATTTCCTCATGATGGCATTCCTCCCCAATTTAGATGAGGGCGCATTATATCAGCCGAGTCCGCGCGATCACTTGCGGAAAACACCTGAGCAAGGCCAAAGGGATACGTTTCGTTCAACCTGTAGGCGCGGGGCTTCAGCCCCGTGCCAGGTTC
>CAMAWS010000373.1 GCA_945861845.1 Candidatus Sulfopaludibacter sp. SbA3
ATAAATCCGGGGACAGACTCCGAATTCCTGAAGTACGGAATTCGGAGTCTGTCCCCGGATTTATTTTCTCGAACCACTACCGCATCATTACAGTAATGTTCCGCTGCGGGTTGGGCCCGACCGGAATGCCGGTTACCCTGGTCCTGGACGCAACGTCAATGACCATTGTTTCGTTCGCGCCAGAGACCGCGACGTAGACGTACTTGCTATCCGGTGAGAACGTCAGCCAGTTGGGATTGTTCCCAGTCTTCACTCCACCCAGGTACTCCAGGTTCGGCATCGAATACACGTAGACATAATTGTTGCGTCGTGTGTTGACCCAAAGCGTCTTGCCATCGGGGGCGATGCCGATGCCGTGTGACGGCGCATCGCTATTACCCCCTCTCTCAGCCAGCGGGACCTCCGGAAGGGTCACCTCACGAACCACCTTGCGTGTCGCGAAATCAACCACCGCAAATCCGTTAAGGTTCGTAAGCTGGACGAATAACCGATTCGTAGAACCATCTGGTTTTGTCTCGATCGCGATAGGGCGTACCCCTCGATCGAAGAGTCTCCACAGCGGTTCATCGGTCACGGCATCGATAACCAGTAGGTGCTGCCCTCCGGTTGCGCCCGCAAGAATATGCTTTCCGTCGGGCGTGGCGAACGGGTTATGCATACCCCCTTGAGTAGGAACGGTCTTGGTTCTTTCGAGCGCAACCGTGTCGATAACATCGACCCCGCCAGGCTCGGTCCGTATCGCAACGTAAACCTTGCGGCCATTTGGTGTAATCGCGATGTTGTTCGGGCGGCCGCTCAGAGGGATGGACTTGATTGACTGGAGACTCTTTGCATCGATGACTTCCACCGTGCGTTTGGCCTCGCTCGTAATGTAGAACCGGCTTCCGTCAGGTGCGAAAGCGGCCCCGTGGTTGACCGGCACTCCCTTTATCTCGGCCACGACTTTCTGCGTCGCGGGATCGATGATATGGACCGTATCGCCGCGGGAGTTCGTCTGAATGATCCGCGCCTGAGCAAACAGATTGCTCAAAGGCAGCATCAGCATAACCAGCGTGAACAAAGTGTGGTGTCGCATTTGCTTTTACTTTGCTGCCGGCTCGCGCTCTTCCGCAGGAACTGCGGTGTTGGAAGTTCCCAGGAAGAGCCTTTTGCCGTCGGGAAACGTCAGATCCCTGCCGTTGGCTCTCTGCTTGCCATCCTTCGCCTGATAACCATTCACAACGATCTGAGTTCCAACCGGCAGCGAATTTCTGTTGAAGCCGCGCCTGAACATGGCGTTCGGAGCGCCGGCTTCGATTTCCCAGACTTGAGTCGTGCCGTTCGCCTGTTTCACGTCAATGGTGATCCAGCTATGGGGATTGATCCACTCTACCTTCTTGATCGTTCCCTCAAGCTTGATCGGTTTCGAAGCATCGAACTCCGACGAAAATGCGTGATGCGCCAACATCGGCGCAGCAGCCAGCAGCAGGCTACCAATTCCGGCAACCATGACAAATAATCTCGTTCTCATTGGTTTCATCTCCTCGTTGATTGTGATCCTGCCTCGATTGTGATCCTACCTCGGCTGCGCCTGCTTCAAGGCGCGAGTCCCGTGGAGGGAGTCCTCCATCATTCTGTAATTACCCTCATGACAGGCGAACTCATAAAGATCTTCGGGCTCGTTAAAATTTTCATCATCCGACCTCCAGGGAAGGACGAATGTAAATGGCCTGGTCCAGATCTCAGGATCGGTGACCGTAACTTCATAATTGACCGTGTTCGCGTCCACCTTCGTGAAGCGTTCGGTCATGCGGGTATTCACCTGAGGCATGCCTCCGAACGGCGCAGACCCATTGGCCAGCTGTTTGGGACTGAAATTGGTCCAATCGACGACCAGCGTATTGCCTTCCCATCGGCCGCGGGCATCACCATTCCACTGCCGGATGTTCTGGTTCAGATGCGGACGTCCGTCTGTCGGAATGACGCGAGTGTCGTGCATGCTCTCGTAATAGATCACAACCTGTCCAGGAGTCTGCAATATCTGAAGCCCGTGGTTGTATTCCTGTGTGATACGGGGCATCGGGCGGGCCAGGCAGCGCGTATACGGGGGATGGTCCGACCATGTATTGATGAGCTGGTGCACGAATGGTGGAGTACCTACGCGATTGGCCGCGGCTTGCGCTGCCTGTTCGGCACGTATCTTTTCTCCATTCGGTGTCAACGGGGGCAGGCGGCCACCCTCCGGATCGACCAGCAGCGACACGCCGCCCGCAAGCCGTCCCTTCTCATTGGATTCCCAGAAGAAGTTATAGCTCGGACCCAGGCTGCCCGCCGGAGCATTCACAAGGTCAGCCTCGAGCGCCGCTGTTCTTTGCGCGTCCTGCTCTTCCAGTTCTTCCGGCGTCAGATTCTTATCCGCCAGTGTGGCCGGTCTTTGGAACGGCGTGTTTGTGGAAAACGTGTACACGCCCTGTAAATCCGGATCACCCCATGCTGTCTTGGCGGGAGTGTAATTCGTCGCTCGTTGATTGGTCCGTTGCGCCTCTACCGGCGCCTCTGCCATCAACAACGCTATCATCACAGTCACCAGCGCACCGAGTGCTGCGGTAAATCGTCGATTCATCTGGAACCTCCTATACAACCTGTCTAGTCTCGCTGCTCTTCAATAAGACGTCCATAAATAAACTCTTCTGCAAATTCAACGCACTTGAATTCCAGCAGTTGAGCATTCTTTTCCATGTTCCGATACAAAGGCATGCTTATCTTCCACGGACGCGTGAACACGTTCGGGTCCTCGATCGTTGCTTCATACTGAATGTGGTAAGGCGTGATCGGCGTATAACGTTCGACCACGTGCACGGCGTCGCTATGGTAATTTCCAGCGCGATCGAACCACGTCCTGTCGTTCTGATCCGTCACATCGACAACCAGCGTGTCGCCTTCCCATCGTCCGATCGACCACCCCATCCACGCAACGTTGGGAGACTCAGGCTTTCGATCCAGGTGAATGATGCGCGAAGCACTGGCAAACTCGTACGAGATCAGGATCTGTTTCGCGGTCTGAATGATTTGAAACGGAAGGCCCAGGTACGTGGCGCGCGGCACTCCAGGCAGGTAGCATTTCGCTTCCGGATCGCCCGTGGCCTCATTGCTCTCCCGGTCCAAAGGACGGTTGAGCCGCTTTTCAAAGTTTTCCTTCTTTTTAGCCAGCGCTTCCGGCTTATACGGAATCTCGCCTCCCTCGACGATGCCCTGGCCCGCGGGCATGGCGCCATACGTGCCGAGAAGTGCGGGAAGCGGTGAAGGTCCCGAAGCATGAGGCTGGATGTCCCAATTTGCGGAATTCTGAGTCTGCCAGATCCCATTCAAGTCGGGGTTTTGCGTACCTACTAAACGAGGTGCGCGATATGCCGGAGTCTGCTGAGCCGCGGCAGGAGACACCGCCAACCAAATCATGGCGGCTGTGACAGGCATAATCGCCTGCTTAAACACGTTTCGCATACGAAATCACCTTTCTACTAAAACAAATACTTCAGCGCGAACTGCAGAATGCGCGGATCTTTCGC
Source organism: Candidatus Sulfopaludibacter sp. SbA3 (assembly GCA_945861845.1). Lineage (GTDB taxonomy): Bacteria > Acidobacteriota > Terriglobia > 20CM-2-55-15 > 20CM-2-55-15 > CAMBFR01. The sequence continues at coordinate 3,546 of CAMAWS010000373.1, forward strand.
CGATTGAATTTTTCCAAAATTCTGGTTGTTCAAGATGTTGATCGGATTATTCGGATTCAGGTGGTTCGGCACGTTGAACGCCTCTGCCCGGAACTGAACCGTATGGCCTTCCGTAATCCGGAACGATCGCGTGAGACCCATATTGATGGTGATTGTTCCGGGACCCTGAATATTCTGGGACGCGTTGCCCCACTCGCCGTTTGCGGGCCGCGCAAAAGCAAGCGGGTTCAGCCAACCCTTCACGTCCTTGTTGGGAAGATACGGATCGGCCATCACCTGGTTCGCCCGGTTCGTGCCACTCCCGCTCCTGAGCGCCGTATTGAAACCGGACTGCACGTCGAAGTAAGTACCCGACTGAATACGCGCGATGCCCGAAACCTGCCAGCCGCTCGCAAGGATGCGCATCGCGGTGCCGGTAAACTGCGGGGTCTCATACACGGTTGACATATTGAAAC
>CAMAWS010000374.1 GCA_945861845.1 Candidatus Sulfopaludibacter sp. SbA3
TGGAAAGCGCCTCAAGAGTCGCGGAATGGACGTGAGTCAGGCTGCGTAGAGCATCATTCAGCGCGGCAGTCTTTTCGGCTACCAGCGTTTCCAGATGCAGGCGATAGGCTTCGTTTTCCTTCACCAGCCTTCGATGTTCCAGGGCGCGATTCACCGCCAGTGAGAGCTGGTTCAATTCGACGGGCTTGAGCAGGTAGTCGCTGGCGCCCCGCTTCATCAGGTCCACGGCGAGCGAGGTTTCATCTTCCGCGGTCAGGAATACGACTTCAACGGTAGGATCCTTTTCCTTGATTGCGCTCAGCAGCATGGAGCCGGAAATGTGAGGCATCCGGAAATCGAAGATGCAGGCATCCGGCCGGAATGAATCAAACTCCGCTATCGCTTCCCTGGAATCGGTCACGCCGCGAGTTTCGTAACCGCGGTGCTGCAGCAGTTCACGAATAAAGGCAACAATTTCGGGCTCGTCGTCAACGACGAGAATTCGCGCAATCATCGGAGCGGATTTTACAGGAAAGACAGAAATTATGTTCTTGTTTGATTGCCGGTTCCTGTTACCGGCGGCCGACGTAAAAAATGATGCCGGCCGATGCTTCCAGGTTGTGAATTGCGCCCTCGGTAGGCAGGACCACGGCGTTGGGATCGTTGGAGCGCCGCGGAAATCCGAATGAGGGGTTGCGATTGACAAAGCCCCGGACGTCAAGCCGGAGACCAAACCGGGGGGCCACGCGCGTTTTTATGCCTCCCCCGTAATTGAAGGTCAGTTCATTCGATTGATCGAAGTCGCCAAGGTTGGCGCGAAACGGGTCCAGCGCGATCTGTTTCGCTTCAGGTGTCGGGCGATAGACCATAGCGCCCACACCCACGCTGAGAAATGGGCGTGTCCGGCGTTGTTCGTCGTCGTCGATATAGTAGAGGGCATTGATGCCGATATTGTGGATCTGAATCGGAAGATCCACCACTGCCGCCGGCTTCGTCTGGCGTGCGATATGTACGTCGCTCTGCTCGAAACTGTAATAAAACTCCTCTCCCCAGTGCCCGCGAGTGTAGACGTTGGCGCGAATGCCGCTTCGAATCACCTGATCAAGGCTGAATGATCCCCGGACCGGTGTAAGCGATTGTGGAGCGCCAATTTCATATCCATTTTTCGTGTGGGCACTGAAACCGGCAAAGATGTTCAGCTCCAGATCCTGTGTGGCTTGCGCCGATGCCAGGGTAGAGCACACCAGGGACACAGCAAGCGCTACAAGCCAGCTCGACAGCCATCGGGTGCATCGCGTCATGAAAGACCTCCTCGCACAGTTTGCCCTTGCAACCGTATTTCACAGCAGGGACAGAACTGGGGCATGAAAAAAATTAGCGTTGCCCGGGTTGTGCCGGACCGCCGGGTTGCTACGGCTCCAGCTCACGGAGACGGAGGTACTGCTCTTCAGTATTGATATTGCGAAATATGGAAGGGCCGAAGCCGGCGTCTTCGAGTTCCGTTTCGTCGATGACCTCTGCTCCGCATTCTGTTACAAAACCGTGCACGCTCAGTTTCCCCGCCTTGAAGCGTGCATTCGCAACGGGAAGCGACGCGCGCCGAACACCAAGGCAAAGCGGAAATTGGGACTCGATACTGCAAGCCAGCGCGGGGCGCAGCGACGTCTCGAGGCGGCCCCGAAAGTACTTAAGAAAGGGGAGGGTCAGAAACGGCAGGTCGACGGCTACCACCAGGTTCGTTTCTGTCTCACTCAATTCGAGAAGGGTGACGATGCCGCCCAGCGGACCACATCCCGGCGAACGGTCCGGCATTACGCCGCGTCCGACGACTTGAACATCATCAGCGGCGCCCGCGAGCAGATTGCTCATGTGAGCAAGAAGGGTGAGGCCATGCCAATCCAGCATTGCCTTGTCGTGATCCATGCGGGTGCTCTTGCCGCCGGCAAGCACAAAACCATTAATTTTCATCGCGTTGACCACTTCCCGCCATTCCTTTAATATGAGTGGTACATGACACAACCCAGACGCATTTTAGCCTTGGCCATTATGGCTGTGGTGGTTTCACTTCCCGCATTTGCCCAGACAACCACTTTCATGTCCGTCGACGAAGTTCGCGCGGGAATGAAAGGTATTGGAAAGACTGTTTTTCAGGGTACCGCCATTGAGCAATTCGATGTCGAGCTTTTGGGTGTCCTGAAGAATTTCGCCCCCAAGCAGGACATGATACTGGCGCGCCTTTCGGGTGGACCGCTTGCCCAAACGGGCGTGATTGCAGGCATGAGCGGAAGCCCAGTCTACATTGATGGCAAGCTCCTGGGTGCGGTGGCTTTTGCGTTTCCGTTTGCGAAGGAGCCCATTGCGGGCATTCAGCCGATTTCCCAGATGCTCAACGTCCTGAACGAGCGTGCTGTGGCGGCTCCGGCGGCGCAGGCAGGATCGAATTCCGGCGGATCGCTGCCCGGCGAATCGCCAGCGGAATTCATCTACGGGTTACTCGGACGCCTGGGCGAAGGGAAGCCGGCGCAGCAGGCGTTTCAGGCCTGGCTGCCGCAGGGCTTTTCCGGAGTGGCACAACCTGCCGCGGGAGCTCCTTCGCTTGTCCGCATTGAAACGCCGTTATTCCTGTCGGGTGCGACTCCGGCAGCGATCCAGCAATTCACGCCATTCTTCAATGCCTTTGGTTTTACGCCTGTCCAGGGTGGAGGCGGCGGAAGCGCGTCCAGCCTGCAGGCAGGACCCACGCCGAAGTTAGAGCCCGGATCGGCCGTAAATGCGGAACTCATTCGTGGCGACGTCAATATCAGCGCAAACGGTACTGTCACGCATGTGGATGGCAACCGGGTTTACGCTTTTGGTCATCCCAACATGTCCGCCGGACCGACGGACCTGCCGATGTCCGCCGGGTACGTCATATCCGTGCTGCCGAACGTTCAAAACTCGTTCAAGTTGGCGGTCCCCATGGACGTAGTTGGCTCCTTCGACCAGGATCGAGCCACTGGAATTGCCGGAACCGTTGGCAGGGCTCCGAAATTGATTCCCATGACAGTGAACCTGCGTTCCAGCCAGAACACGGTCAACCAGTACAAGTTCGAAATCGCAAATGACCGTTTCCTGACGCCGCTGCTGATGAATTTCACGCTGTTCAATGCCATTACCGCCAGCGAGCGTGGCCTTGGTGAGATGACGCTCGATATTTCCGGGAGCATTCGGGTGAAAGACTACGACGCCATCCGCGTCGACAACGTGTTCAGCGGAGACGCGAACACGCAGACAACAGCGACGATCGGCACAATCGCCCCGTTGCAGTATTTGATGAACGCGGGTTATGACGGTGTGGTCATCGAAGGAGTGGATCTTGAGATTGTTTCCACCGACCGCAAGACGAATGCTCAACTCGAGCGCATCTCGGTGGACAAGACAGAAGCACGTCCTGGAGAAACCGTCATGCTGTCGGCATTCCTGAGAGCCACTACCGGAGACATCGTTGTGGAGCGCCATCCGGTGCAGATTCCAGCGGGCCTGCCCGCCGGTCCGATTCAGCTGTTGGTGGGCGACGGCACTTCGGTGACGACGACGGATCTTCGGCGTGGTTCCGCGGGAGTCCCGAAAAACATGACGCAGATCATCAAGGAATTGAACAATCTGCGCAAGAATGACCGGCTCTATATCAAGATCATGAGTTATGCCCCGGGCATCGTGATCGGCGGAGAGGAATTGCCGTCGCTTCCCCCATCGATGGCGGCTGTCATCAATACGGACCGATCCTCCAGCCGTAGCGTTTCCAATACGCGGAACTCCACAATAAGCGAAATCGAACTTCCGCAATCCAAGTACGTGATTCAGGGACAGCGGTCCCTGAACGTCACGGTAAGACCGTGAAGGGTTCAGTTAGATGTCCGAGCTCCCCTCCTGAGTCAGGAGGGGTGGACGCGCCATCAAGAAGATATCGCCGAAGGCGCCCTTCGAAAGGCGCGGCCGGGGTGGTTCCGTATGCGAACCACCCCGTCTGCGCCCTGA
>CAMAWS010000375.1 GCA_945861845.1 Candidatus Sulfopaludibacter sp. SbA3
GGCTTTAGCCCCGTGCCAAGGTCCAACAGGAATTTCTGGAACCTGGCACGGGGCTAAAGCCCCGCGCCCACAAGTAGACTGAAACGGAACCACTATCCGATCGCAACGGTACTGGCGCAGTGGAGTATGATTGCGTTCCGAACAGTACAAAATTCGTAACTATTCAGCAGGTTGCAGATTCAGTTGAGAATTGAAAAATGATTAGTGATTAATGATTAATACTTTCCGGCGAATCAGCAAATGGCAGAGTGGTTGAATCCCTCAGGCGCAATACTCATTAATCACTAATCATTTTTCAGTTCTCATCGGTGTGAAGCTGAATAGTTACCAAAATTCAAACTGACAAGGGGGAGAGCATGTCGCTTCGAAGCGCGCGAATTTTCCATGGAGCACCTCGGGTGGTTCTCGCTTTCATTGCCTCGGTCGTTCTGGTGGGGGCTCCGCCGGCTGGCGCCCACATTAAGAAAATCGTGATCGACAAGAAGGTTTCGCCCGCGTTCGACGGTGCGTTATTCGGCTCGGCAGGCCAATATGAAACGCTGGCGGGCCGCGCGTTCGGTGAACTCGATCCCAACGATCCGCACAACACGATCATCACGGACATCAAGTTGGCGCCACGCAATGCGAAGGGCAACGTCGAGTACATTACGAGCTTTTATCTTGTGAAGCCCATCGACATGTCGAAGAGCAGTCACTTGATGTGGCAGGACGTGCCGAACCGAGGCGGCAGGATCACGATCGCCCCCGGCCAGCGCAACAATGGCGACGTCGGTCTGAGCAGCGGATGGCAGGGTGACAATTCAGGTCGAACGGTTCCGGGTGACGATAACGACTGGGTGACAGTTCCCACTGCGAAAAATCCGGATGGATCGCCGGTTACCGGTCTCGTCCTTGGACGAATCGTCAATGCCAGCGGTGTCGATTCCCGCCCCATGATTGTCTACGCGAACCCCGTTCCCTATAAGCCGATGACCCTTGATACGACCAGGGCGGCACTCACCACGCATCGCGCCGAGACCATGGACGGCAAGATCACCGAGGGTGCAGCGATCCCGAGTAGCAATTGGGCATGGGCTAAATGCAGCGCCACGAATCCATTTCCAGGCACGCCGGATCCGGCGGAGATCTGCGTAAAGGGCGGGTTCGATCGGAAGTTACTGTATCAGGTAGCATTCACGTCGCAGGACGCCTATGTGCTCGGAATCGGTTTCGCGGCATTCAGGGATGTTGCATCATTCTTCAAATTCGCTGCAAAAGATGATGAGGGAACGCCGAGTCCGGTAGCCGGTCAAGTCAACTGGGCGATCAGCCGCGGCCAGTCACAGTCCGGCAACTTCCTTCGCGCGATGATCCACCTCGGCTTCACTCAGGATGAGAACAATCGAAAGGTATACGACGGCGCCTGGCCGATCATCGCGGGCAAGCGCGTGACTTTGAACACCCGATTCGCGCTGCCCGACGGGGCAGGAAGACTTTACGAAGCCGGCGTCGAAGGACCTCAGTGGTGGAACGCCTGGCCGGATCCGGTTCGCGGTTTGCCTGCGAAGGGAATTCTGGATCGGTGTACCGCAACCAATTCGTGCCCTAAGATCGTCGAGCACTTCGGGGCGGCGGAAATGTGGGGGCTCACGCTTAGCCCCTCGTTCGTGGGAACGTCCGCCGACAAGGACATCCCGCTGCCGGGCAACGTGCGGCGATACTATATTCCGAGCACTCAACACGGTGGAGGGCAGGGCGGCTTCAATGTCAATCCGCCCAGCCCGCCGATGTGCCCCGGCCCAAATTTTGGCGTAGGAATATTTTCCGCGAATCCTGTTCCCCATACCGAGACCGTCAACGCGCTCCGGTACCACTTCCGAAACTGGGTAATGAAGGACACGCCCATGCCCCCGAGCGTGTATCCGACATTGGCCAACCGCGATCTGGTCGATCCGACGAAAGAGGCGGCCGGGTTCCCCAGCATCCCGGGCGTGCCTCGCAATGCGCCGACCGGTTTGATCAATCCGGTTCTCGATTATGACTGGGGGCCTGAGTTCAATTACGTGGATGGATCCGGCGTGCGAACAAAGATGCCGCCCGCGGTGAAGCGTGCCATCAAGATGAAAGTGCCGCGCGTGGATGCCGACGGCAATGAACTGGGCGGAGTCCCGGTTGTCCTCCGCGATGCGCCGCTCGGCACCTACCTGGGATGGAACGTCGTGGCGGAGGGATTCCACCAGGACAAGCTCTGCAACCACGCAGGCGGCATGATTCCGTTTGCCAGGACCCGCGCGGAGCGTGAGGCCGCGCGCGATCCCCGCCTATCCCTCGAGGAACGGTATAAAAATCACGATGGATACGTGGCCGCGGTCCGAGCGGCGGCGATGAAGGCAGTCGCTGCAGGCTTCCTGCTGCAGCCCGACGCCGACAGGCTCATCGCGGACGCCGCCGCCAGCAACGTGCTGAATTCGCTGCGCAGCAGCCGGTAGCGGCTTCACGACTTCTCGGGTTCAGGCAGAAAAAGCGAAACCGCGAACGCCGCAAGAGGCATCAGTGCGGAGATCCAGAGTGCCGTGATTAATCCCCACTGATCTGCGACCCAGCCGAGAACCGTCACGCCAAGGCCACCAGCGCCGGTGGCAAAGCCCACAATGAAACCCGAGGCCATTCCAAGATTCCGCGGCATATAAGCGTGTGCGAGGACGACTGTAATCGTGAATGTCGAGACGAGGACGAATCCCAACGCGCCTAGCAGCACGTAGCTGAGAATTCCGCGTGTCATGAGGAAGGCCGCAGCAAGCGGAGTCGCCAGGAGAAAGACGCCGATCGCGTACCGTCGAACGCCGATGCGATCCGCAATCGGTCCGGCGACGAGCGTACCCAGAGCACCGGATCCCAGGAAAATTGTAAGCAGCGTTCCCACCATTCGAGGATCGCCGTGCAGGACTTCCAGGTAATAAAACGGCACGAATGTGGCGAAACCGCCCTGGGTCCACGAACGCAACGCGACAACGAAAATCAATATTGTCATTGCGTACAAATTCGTTTTGCGGGCTCCCGAAGCCTGTTTGTGCGTGGATGCAACTGCTTCGCCTGAAAGCCTTGGAAGCGAAGCGGACATCAAGATCGTGACGAGCAATCCCGGAATGAGCATCCCAAGAGTGCCACGTAATCCATAACCCGTGACAAGCAAGGCGATCAGCGGTGGGCCGAGCGCAATTCCGATGTTGCCGCCAATGGAGAAAATCGAGACCCCGGTTGCTTTCCGGCTGCCCGCCATCTGCGCGGCGGACCGGTAACCTTCCGGATGGTAAGAGGCCACGCCGATTCCGGAAACGACGATCATGGTCAGCACGAGTGCGTAGGAATTTGCCAGGCCGGTCAGTGCGATTCCCACCGTTGATAGAAAGACCGACACGGGCAGAATCCAACGCCTCGCATTCTTATCCGCGAAGTATCCGAAGATCGGCTGAATCAGGGATGACGTCGCGTTGGACGCAAGAACAATGACGCCCGCACTCGTGTATGAAAGCGCCAGCGCGGACTTCAGGAACGGCAGCAGCGCGGCGACCGCGCCTGCATTGATATCGATGACCATGTGACCGAGCGCGAGCAACCCGAGCATCGGCATGTTCGGGCGGGAGAGCGTCGGCTTGTCCCTGTCTCCTGCTGTGCTGTGAGTGCTGTGTTCGATTAACTCCGTGCTCATTGTTTCTAATGCTACACGAAGTCGCTGACGATGCATCGGTGGCGCGCTGGTGTGGTGTCTCGCAATTGCGGTGACGTCTCTTCTGGCCGGATAACGGTGGTAATCACGAGAGGCTTGAGGCCCGGAGGGCCGTCAGCGTGTAGCGGGGACCTGGAAATGGTCCTCCGTCCAGTGGGTGGGAAGCCCACCGGGAAAAGTCTAGTCAACTACCCGAATCCAACGCAAGGAGCCGAGGAGAGGTTGCGAGGTGAAGCGAAAGAAGCTGAATCCGGTAGGTAGCCCCGAAATA
>CAMAWS010000376.1 GCA_945861845.1 Candidatus Sulfopaludibacter sp. SbA3
CCCGCGCGAAGCTTTTCTTCCGCGTACCACGGCAGCGGACCCTTCGCTCCAACCGATCGCGCCCACTGTCGCTGCAATCGAGGCAGCGACAGCCTTATTTGATCGGCGCCCAGACGATTCCTGCAATACGCACGAGCCAGCAGGCGCGCCCACGGACCCGCAAACGACGTTTCGGTTGCGCCATCGGCGACCGCAAAACGAAAGCGTCCGGTCCCGAACGCGTCCTCGTACTCTTGTTCTGTATTTCCCAATTTTGGAAGCCAGAAGGCACGGGACGAAATCGGCGAAATAGGCGCAATCAGCATCGGGGCTTCAGCGAAGACTTGTGGCACGAGTTCCTATGTCGAGAAAGCGTATGACCGAAACCATGTCCCCGTTGAAGACGAAACCCCTTGGAGAATCCCCGAGCGCAATGCCTTCCTCGGCCGCTATGCTTTTCATGTAATCGGGCAGGGGACTAGACATGCGGAACAGCAGCCTGGCGTAATCGTCAGGCAGGCCGGATTCATCGCTGGGAAATTCAACGGAAGATGCCGCGGTCGAAGATACGTGAATATTGAACAACAGGAGTTCGCCGTCTTCCGTCTTCAAATTCCTTAACGCTGATGCCATCGCGGCGGGATCGCCGTCAGTGGCGTGTCCATCCGTAATATTAATGACGATCGGCGGAAAACTCGTGGGCTGCTCGGTCACCCATTTGCCGAGAATCGACTGCGCCCGGCTCATGGCCTGGCACATCGGGGTTCCACCATTGGCTATGGCGTCGAACCAGACCGGGAACTTGATCTGCTGGTCGATCAGGCCGCCCGCGCCGTCGTCCATCTTCTTGACTCTCTCTTCAATGCGCGCCGGTTGATTGGCGACTTCGCTGATCGGTACGAGTTCCTTCCCGGCAAGGGGTCCGCTCATTGCAGGTCCTACCACGGCGCCATAACCGATAACCCCAACGTCGTAGTAGTCACGAACACCCTCGGATTTGGCGCACTTCAGGACGAGGTTCTGTAGAAGACGATTGATGATTGTGCTCACCCCCTCCGCCTTGTTTTTACCGGAATCGCCAGCCCATACCTCCTGCATGGAACCGGACTGGTCGATCAAAAACAAAAAACAGGACGGGCGTACTCTACTTATCTCCGCCGCGTAAGGCATAGCTCGACCTCCATCTTATTCTTCTTAGACATCACGGAGTGGACAACTCAGGTCCCAACGGGATTTCAAAGTCACTTCAGCAGTGGAATGTGGGGAGATAAATGAGCCCGCAACCAGGGTATGCGGGAAGGGAGGGCTTATTCCGCGGGCCAGGTCAGAGGCGCCAGGCGCTCAGTTGGATGTCGACGCTTGACTCACCGCCAACCACCGCTTGAGGCAGGTGCGCAATTCTTCCCGCCGCACCGGTTTGGCGAGGAAGTCGTCCATTCCCGCGGCGAGGCATGCGGCGCGGTCGCCCTGCATGGCGTTGGCGGTGAGCGCAATGATCGGCAGCGGTCGCCCGGCAAGTTTCCGGCGAATAAGGCGTGTGGCCTCAAGACCGTCCATTACGGGCATCCGGCAGTCCATGAGCACGGCGTCCCATTGGTCAAGCGTGGCGAGTTCGACCGCCGATGCGCCGTCACCGACGATCCCGCACTGGAGTCCAAAACTTTCGATCAACAGCTTTATCACATTCTGATTGGCGTGCTCATCTTCCACTATCAGCACGCGGCCCGTGAGTTGCGGCCCCAGTTCGATAGCCGGCCGGGCCGGCGCCTCGGGCGCAGCGCTGATGCGCATCGGCAGCACGAAACTGAATTCCGAACCTTTGTCTTTCACACTCTCCACCTGAATATGTCCGCCCATCCGGTTTACTAATTTCTGCGAAATCGCAAGGCCAAGACCAGTGCCGCCGAAGCGCCGGGTGGTCGAACTGTCGCCCTGCGAAAAAATCTGGAACAATTGCGCCTGATCTTCGCTGTCGATGCCAATTCCGGTGTCATTTACGGTAAAACATAATTTAACGGTCTGAGCGTTGCGCGCATCAACGGTCACGGACATTTCCACACGGCCTTTTTCCGTGAACTTGATGGCGTTGCCGGCAAGGTTCAGCAGCACCTGCTTCAGGCGAATTGCATCGCCAACGACATATTCGGGCAGGTCAGATCCCATGACGAGCATGAATTGCAATTCTTTCTCCGCAGCTCGCGGACCGAGCAGCGAGGCGACCTCTTTTACGGTCTGCGGAAGCGCGAATGTGATGGATTCGAAGTCGAGCTTGCCGCTTTCGATCTTGGAGAAATCGAGGATGTCGTTCAGCAACCGCAAAAGCATTTCCGCGGAACCTGAGGCGATTTCGATCTGAGTCTTCTGGTCCGAATTGAGCGGGGATTGATCGAGCACCTGAAGCATACCAATCACGCCGTTCATCGGAGTCCGGATCTCGTGGCTCATCGTCGCCAGAAAATCACTCTTGGCCTGGCTGGCGGCTTCCGCACGCTCCTTCTCTTGATTCAAGTTGCTCACAAGGGCCTCGTTCTCAAGAATCAAGTGCCACAGCCGTCGCAGGTCAGTGCATTGAAGCATGGCCGTGTTGAGAAGAAACATGGCATATGTCATCGTGACGAGCGCAAGTGCCCAGCCCCCATCAGAAAGCGCGACAAACTTCACGAGAACGGGAACCAGTGTCGTTGCGGCGTAGATCGCGTAAGTCCGGGGTACGGCGCCAAGGGAACGGGCAGCGCCCGCGTTCAGCCCCATCAGCATTACCAGGAGCAACAAGCGAGGCATGAACAGGTCGGTCTCGAAATACAACCACCCTGCAATACCCCAGAGGGAACCCGACACGGCCACGCCGGCGATAAATGCCTTGCGCCAGATGCCAAGCCGTTCAAGCGGCGGGTGGGCCCGGTTGAACGCAAGGTTCAACAGGAACCGGCCGGCAGAGACTCCCAGGATCGCGGACAGCCATGGCACGTGCAACGACGCGGGATATACCGTGAACGTTGCCAGAACAAGAACCACGGCCAGAACAAAGTTCGAAAACAGGCCGAACCCCGCGGAGCGGTAGAGTAACCGGCTCATCTCCGCCTCGACCTTCCGTTCGATGGCCGGATCGCGCGGGCTTATTGGGAATTTGTCTGACATAACGGCAGGAACATTGTAACCCGGCGCCGCCGCCACAATGGGCGGGTTTGGATAATCGACGCCATACAAGAGTGAAACGACGGGGGCCGCGCCTGTCAGCGCCCGAGGAAAATCCTGTCAGCTTCGACCTGTAACTCCTCGATTGTCATCTCTCCGCGCCCATGAGATTGCATATGAGTGTAGAGCTGGTTGAACTTCTTCACGCTGGCTTCCCGTGCTGAGGATGTCTGCATAGCGGGACAAAATTTCTGAAAGTGCACTCCTATTCGATCGAGCGCAAGACTTGAGCGGCAGTGGGGACACTTGATTCCTGTCATGTCTCATTTCTTCCAGGAGGTATCCCATTTATTGTTCTTCGGCTCTTCGGTCTTTTCCATATCGGCTTCCTTCCATTCCTGCTCGCCGAATCCGGGGATACTGACCATGTAAATGCCTTCCCCTCTACGCCGCTTCACGGAGCCGCTCTGCTTGGTCTTTGTGTTTTGCACCCTGTCACCCATCTGGAACGTTAAGTTCTTCATGCCTCATTGTAGCCCTTCCTGCGGTACAATGGGTGGTTCGTCACGGCCACGCGAGGCAATCCTCAGCGGTCAGTTCATCCCGGAGTCATCATAAAAAATGCAGTTATCCATCAACAACGTATCCATGCGTTTCGGTCCGCGCATCCTGTTCGAGGATGTGGCCACAACGTTTATCTCTGGCCGGCGCTACGCGATTACGGGGCCTAATGGCGCCGGCAAGTCCACATTGATGAAGATCCTGACCGGTGAAATAGAACCCGAGAAAGGTTCAGTAACGCGGCCAAAAAAAATGGGAGTCCTGCGGCAGGACCAGTTTGCGTTTGATTCACACCGCG
>CAMAWS010000377.1 GCA_945861845.1 Candidatus Sulfopaludibacter sp. SbA3
AGAGTTTGTTCCTCACAATTGTTCCGCCGAGCGTTCCGCCGAACTGATTGCGCTTCAATGTGCTGTTTTTAGTGGCGAAGTACTGCCGCGCATTGAAAAGATCGTTACGGACGAACTCGAACAGATCGCCGTGCAACTCATTGGTGCCGGACTTTGTTACTACGCTGATCGAAGCCCCGCTTCCATGCGCTGCGCCGATTCCTGTGGTTTCCACCTTGAATTCCTGCGCCGCATCCGGGAACGGAAGCGTCATTCCCACTCCGGTAAAAAAGTTGATGTGATTGGCTCCGTCCAGGGTGTAGTCGACGCCGTATCCCACACCTCCGCCGATGGCGATATACGCCGTTGATCCACTCTGCGCACGAGTGGTCTCTGTCTGGACGGCTGCGCCAGCGAGCGTGATCAGGTCCGTAACCTGTCGGCCATTGAGCGGCAGTTCCAATATCCGCGCGTTCTCGATTACCTGCGCCACACCCTGGTTGCGCGTCTCCACCAGCGCCGCATTGGCCTGCACCTCGACCGACTCGGTTACCTGGCCCACTCCCAGCGCCGCATTGATTACAAGACTGTTGCCGACCTGCAGGACGATTCCCGTTTGTGCAAACGCACGAAAGCCAGGCAATGCTGCCTCAAGCCGATAGGGTCCCAATGGCAAATTCGGCATCGCGTAGTTTCCGGTCTCATTCGTTACGGTGTTTCGCATGACGCCGGTCTCGACCTGCGTGGCAGTCACTTCCACTCCAGGCAGGACCGCGCCGCTTTGATCCCGGACCGTGCCGCTGATTTCGGCCGTCGCCTGTCCCCATGCTGACGCGCAGCTCAGAATCGAAATAAGTAGAGAGATCGACAATCTAATCGTGATGCCTTTCAATGTTTCTCCTCTGCCTGGCTCTTTCCAGAGCCCTCCGCTGGGTGAAATGAACGGACGTCAGCCGTGAGTGGCTTCCCATCCAAAAATGTCTATCAGGAATTTGGCGCAGCTTAGACGTGCCTTCCTTGATGAGTCAAGAATATTCGCGGGTTTTCCCACGTATTCCGTTGATTGCCGGAGCAAAAGCGACTATATATCGGTCGCAGAAAACACCATGAAAATGTCAGATAGGATGGCATCCATGATCCTTAAACGGGCCATGGTTGCAGCTGTCGGACGGGTAGGCGTGCGTGGCTCGTTCTGATGAAGCGAACTTCGGAATCTTCACCGCGTATATCTCAATCCTTGCACAATGCTACATTCACGGCGCGAAAGTCATGTACGGCTCACCGATGGCCGATTTGAGCGGATAAGACCTTACCAAAGAGATGAGAGGGAAGGGACCCATGAGAAAATGTTTCCTAGTAACAATATTGCTGTCTCTGATTTTGCCCGTCCACGCATTTGCTCAGACAAGTAATGCCACATTAGGCGGGACCGTTACCGACTCAACCGGAGCTTTGATCCCCGGCGTGACGATCACGGCAACGAATACTGGAACAGGGATTGTCAGTACGGTGATCAGCAATGAAGCCGGCGCTTATCAATTTGCGAGTCTTCAAACGGGAACATACAGGGTGAGCGCGGAGCTGCCCGGTTTTCAGATCCAGACCTATAGCGATGTCGCACTCGGGGTTTCTCAGCAGGTGCGGTTAAATTTCACGCTGCAGGTAGGTTCGGTGGCGCAGACGGTTGAAGTAATTGTGGCGGCGGACACTCTTCTAGCAACAACGTCATCGTCAGTGGGCACCGTTCTCCCCGAACAAAAGCTGAACGATCTTCCCCTGGGCAGCCGGAATGTAATGGATCTTATCTTGAAGCAAGCCGGCACCGGCCCGGCCGTCGCCACAGCGCGGGCCGGAGAAACCACTCAGGGCTATTTTGCCGGGGGGAGGCTGAGCGCGGTCAATGTAACGCGGGACGGCTTCGTGGTCACTGATGGGCGCTACAATCATGGCGCATTTTCGGCCGTGTACACAAGTCCCGACCTGGTCGAAGAAGTGCGTGTCATCACCTCGCCTGTCGATGCCGAGTTGGGCCGCGGTTCCGGGCAGGTGCAGATGTCGACGCGCTCGGGAACAAACCAATTCCGCGGCAGCCTGTTTTGGACGAACCGCAACTCGGCGCTTGACGCCAGCAACTGGTTCAACAATTTCAGCGGCGTCAACAAGGATTACGAGAACCGGAACCAGTTTGGAGTACGTCTGGCCGGGCCGATAATCAAGAACAGGACATTTTTCTTCGTCCTGTTGGAGGAACAGCGTTACACCCTCAAGCAGACTTTCGTGGGAAGCGTGCTGACGAATCAGGCGCGTCAAGGCATCTTCAGATTTTTCCCGGGAGTGGACAACCAGAACGCGATTTCAAACCGCCCGAGGGTCGATCTGCAGGGCAATCCGGTCAGGCCTGCAAGCGCAACAGGTGATCTTCAATCCTTCAACATTTTCCAGTTGCCGAACGGCCAAGCCCGCGATCCGCTCCGGCCGGGATACGATCCGACCGGTTTTGTCCAAAATGTGCTGCTCTCACGAATGCCGCAGCCGAACGATTACACGGTTGGCGACGGCCTCAACACGGCGGGCATTCGGTTTACTCGCCGCATCAGCGGTCTGGACCAACCAGACGGAAATGCGGTCGATAGCACCAACCGCGATCAGTTCAACATGCGGCTCGATCATAATTTCAACGCCAACCACAAGCTTAGCGCGGTGTACACCCAGGAACGCGACCGGGACTTGACCTTCCAGGCTGGCATTATGCAGTGGCCTGACGGCTACAACGGCGAGAGCAACCGGTGGCCTTACTTGTACACGGCATCCTTGGTATCCACGCTGTCCAATACCGTCGTGAACGAACTCCGCGTGGCGAAGAAAGAGACCAACCGAGACTGGAATGCACCGCTCTACGTCGGGAAAAACCATCAGAATGAGAACGAAGAAACCGGCGAGGGCGGCGCGGAGGCGTTCAAGCTCGTTCCCAAGAAAAACGGCATCCCGTTCGGGCCGCTAACGACGCTCTTCCAGGAGAACTTCATGAACTGGAGTTCGAACGGTGGTTCCACGAGTCGCGTAATAAGTCCGACTTACAGCTTTGCGGACACGCTCAGTTGGACTTCAGGAACGCACGCGTTCAAAGTTGGCGCGGAATACCAGTCTAATAAGACGAAGTCATGGAACGACGCTGATTTCACGCCAAAGGCCATCTTCGGCGCGGGCGGAGTGCCGGTGGCCAATATCGACTCCGTCGCTATTTCCGGTCTGAGCGGCAACAACCAGACGACGGCGCGGAATCTGCTGACTGACCTTTCCGGGTCACTGGCAAGCGTTCGGCAGGGCTTCGATCTCAGGAGCGCGAAGGAGCTGGTATTCCGCGGCTACGGTGACGGAGTCAAATTCAAGCTCAGGGATTTTCGCGCGACGGAACTTAGCGGGTTCTTCAAAGATGGTTGGAAGGTGCGGCCGGATCTCACACTGAACCTGGGCATCCATTGGGGGTGGTTCGGTGTGCCGTATGAAAAGAATGGTCTGGCGGGAAAAGTCATTGGGGACGAAAAGGGGCTGTGCGGGATTTCCTGCGGCGCCTTGACGGCTGTGGAGTTTGTAGGCAAGGGCTCGCCGAACCCGGGCAGGCAACTCTATCCCAACGACTTGAACAACTATGCCCCATCCTTTGGCCTGAGCTGGTCTCTTCCCTGGTTTGGGAAGGACAAGACGGTCCTTCGCGCGGGATATGGCTGGAGCTATGCCGGCGGGCCATTTAAGGGTGCGTCTAGTGATCTCAACTTTGTAGGCGGGGGCCTCCCGGGCACGTTCGCCGGTTTCAGTAACAGCGGCATCACGTACACGACGGCCAATTACCTGTCGCTGGCGAGCCTCAGTCTGCCGGTACCGCAGCAGTTTGCGCCGCTCCAGCCTACTTCACTGGACGGGAGCCGGGCGGACACCTTACAGATGTATGCCACTGACCGCGTGAACCCATACATTCAAAACTTCAACTTTT
>CAMAWS010000378.1 GCA_945861845.1 Candidatus Sulfopaludibacter sp. SbA3
GTGGGACATTGACCGTCGAGTTGCTCCCCACCGCAAGCACGATACCGGATTGCGCAAACGTACGGAAACCGGGAAGGGCTGCTTCAAGACGATAGCGGCCGATTGGCAGGTTCGGAAGAATGTACGAACCGGTTTCATTAGTTAACGCAGAGCGCACGGAGCCGGTTTCGGTTTGCGTGGCCGTCACCTCGACTCCCGGCAGAATCGCTCCGCTTTGATCGGTTACCGTTCCGTTCATCTGGGCTGTCGACTGCGCCCACAGAGCCGTCGAGTTCACAGAGAAGACCAATGCCACAAGCACACATATCCAAATTTGCCTCTTCATTTTCCTGTCCCTTTCCTAAGCGGCGCAGACGAGGTGGTGTTGATCAAGCGATCTCTTGAACCAACCACCCCGTCCGCTCCTTTCAAAGGTAGCTTCGCGGCATTTTCTTGAGGTCGCGTCCACCCCTCCTTATCCAAGGAGGGGAGTTTTGTCGACATTTTCACCGGCTGGTTAACTCGGGTTTTGACTGAAGTTGAATAGACTTGCTGGGGTCAACGACGACACGGACTATCTCGGCCTTCTCCGTGACTTCATAGCCGAATACATGGGGTACGCCGGCCGATACCACAATAGTGTCGCCTGCGCTCCACTTCACCGTCTTGAACCCCTTCTGCGTGCCATTCACACTCGGTCCGCGCACAACCTTAACGGACCTGCTGTTGGAGTCGTCCCACGTCGGATTTTCCAGCTCGCCTCCCAGTGCGGCCGTCCCGGAACCTCGGATCACGAAGTACGCTTCGGATACTTCGCTGTGATAGAAACTCGACAACGGCTCGCCGGCTCTGGGCTTCCTCGGTTCGTAAGGGAGGCTGAATACGCCCAGGTGATACTTGCCGCCAATGTTGAGCACTCGCGCCGGCCGGTCACCGCCAAGGGCCCTCAGGGCGTCCATGTCCGACTTCGGAATGTATTCAAAGAGATCGGACATTTTTTCGGGAGCGCGTCTGGCTTGAGCCGCTTGAGCCCACGACGAAACCTGATATCCCATTGAGAACGTGAACAGGAGCGCAAGAGCACTCCACATAATTCGTTTCTTCATTGGTCTGTCCTTCCTATGTTGCGATTGCTAGGGTTTGCCCGCAGGATCCCGGATTTTGTCGTTAAAGTCCTTCTCGTCCATCGGCGCGAAGATGACTTCCTGCAATTCGCCATTCGCTGAACCTTTCGGCTGAAGCCTGAAGATTTTCGGAACAGTCGACCAGGGTTTCGTGTACGTCCCCGGATCATTGATGTTGAGAACGAGCTCCAGGCGGTCGCGATCCAGCCTTCTCCAACGCTCCGTCAGCCGAAGCTGGTCGCTGAAAGGGTCGCCATACATGTCGAGCCACGCCCTGGCGTCCAGGCCAACGGTATCCACGACGAATGTGTTTCCGTCCCACTTGCCCACGGAATATCCGAGCCACCGTCCCCAGAAGCGGTCAATATCCTGGGGCATCTCGCGCTCTGTCCATATTTCACGCCATACGCGAGTCCATTCGAAGATCTGGACCACCTTATCGGGCGTGTGAATAAGCTGAAAGGGCCTGCCGTAAACCAGCTCGCGCAACAAGCCCGGCGGATTCGCGTCTCCGATCGGATCATTTGCATAAACGGGAGCAACGCCTCGCGGACCCTTACCGGAAATGTTGGCATTGACCGCCTTCAGTCCGGCTGGCGTCAGTGGAGACGATGATCCCCACTCGGTCATCAAGCCGCCGTCCGTCAGGAAGCCGCGGGCGTCGGGTTGCGGACCTGTGCTGCGCGCGCCTCCTCCGGCTGCCAGCCAGATTCCACCGAGATCGTGCGGGTCGTGAGGAGGACCTGCCACCGGAGCGCCTCTTTGAGCAAGGGTGAGTGACGAAATCATGAATACTGCAAATATTGCGGCAGCGGCTGATCGGGCAAATCGATTTTGCATCTTCAACTCCCTATTGATTGCCTGCGTTATCCGTGGGTTTCAAAGTCGGCTTTCCTTTGATGTCCACGACGCAATTCAAGCACTCGCCTACAGGCCTTCCCGTCTTCGACGGATGCACTTTGACGGTGATTTCGTCTCCGGGCTTCATTGAACTCCTGGTCCATCCCCACCGGAGCATGACGGCCGGACTGTTCATTTCGATCGCGAAATTCTGGCCTTTGTATTGGCCCTCCGTCACATCCACCCACAGTTGGGCATGCGGATTTCTCCACACGAATTCCGTGATGGTTCCCTGTAGCGTTATTTGTTGATCCTGATCGTAGGAAATAGCCGTTCCATGATGGGCAAACGCCACCATTGAAACAGCGGCTAGGCCGATCACGATCAGGCATAGGGAAATCCGATTTCTCTTCGTCTTCTGTCCCATATTGAGACCTCCACAAAACTGGTTGTTTGGAACGTGTGCTGAATTCTAGAGCACGGGTGCCACAGCGTCCAACACTATGATGCGGTTTCAACTGCGATATGATTGCGGGCAGTCATGAGCGAAACATTGCGCACGCAGGTTGGAATCATCGGCGCCGGGCCGGCAGGCCTCTTCCTCGCACGCCTCCTGCATCTTAACGGCATCGAGTCCGTCATCGTGGAAACTCACACGCGGCAATACATCGAATCGCGAGTCCGCGCCGGAGTGCTGGAACAGGGAACCGTCGACCTTATGGCCGAGATGGGTGTTGGCGATCGGCTCAAGCGCGAAGGAATGGCCCATGAAGGTGTCGGGTTCTGCTTCAATCGGCGGCGTCACCGCATCAATTTCAAAGAGCTCACCGGCCGTTCCATCACGGTCTATGCCCAGCACGAAGTGATCATCGACCTTGTCGCCTCGCGATTGGCTTCAGGCGGGCCGCTCCTGTTCGAAGCGGAAGCGATGAAACTTGAGGGGCTCGATGGGACCGCAAAGTCGAAACCGGCAATCCATTTCCGGCATCAGGGTGAAGAAAAGCAGGTGGTATGTGACTTCGTCGCCGGTTGCGATGGCTTTCATGGCATTGCGCGGGCCGCGGTTCCGGCAGGAATGCTGAAGGCATACACAAGAATCTATCCATTTGGATGGCTCGGCATACTGGCTGCCGCTCCACCCTCGAATAACGAACTGATTTACGCGAATCACGAGTCGGGATTCGCATTGCTGAGCATGCGGACGCCCGAGATCTCTCGTCTCTACATTCAGGTGGATCCGGATGACGACATTGCCAACTGGCCCGACGATCGCATTTGGGAACAACTGCGCCGGCGGCTCGCTTTTGACGGTTTCAAGCTGAACGAGGGGCCGGTCCTGCAAAAGGGAATCACCCCCATGCGCAGCTTCATGGCGGAACCGATGCAGTGGGGCAGGCTCTTCCTGGCGGGCGATTCCGCTCACATCGTTCCTCCCACAGGAGCCAAGGGGCTGAACCTGGCAGTCGCCGATGTGCAGGTTCTGTCCCGTGGGCTGGCCGAATACTATGCCTCCAGGAAGACCGATCTGCTCGATCGCTACTCCGATATCTGCCTGCGCCATGCATGGAATGCGCAGCGGTTTTCCTGGTGGCTGACGCAGTTGCTTCATCGCCCGCCGGGAGACGCGGACTTCGACTGCCGCCGCCAGGTCGCGGAACTCGAATACATGGTTCAGTCCCGCGCCGCGTCCATGGCATTCGCGGAAAACTATGTCGGTCTTCCGTTAAGGATGGATTAGAGCGATGCCCTCTCCCGGAGGAGCTGACGATTACCCACACGTAAGACCGGGAGTTGCGGATGAGAATTGAAAACTGATTGATGAATAATGATTAATGCACTAAGGATATTAGAAATCAGTTCATTGGTGCTTGCCAGGGTCTTCTGGCTTTGATTCTTGCGAGCGGGAGTGCAAATCTTCTGATTTCAAGACAAATCCTGATCTACCAAGGACATCAATCATTACTCAACAATCAATTCTCAATTCTCATCTCCAGCCCCGGTCTTACGTGTGTCCTCTCG
>CAMAWS010000379.1 GCA_945861845.1 Candidatus Sulfopaludibacter sp. SbA3
TGCGCCGTTCCATGAGCGGATTGCCACCCATTCAGTTGCGCCACTTCGGATGCCGATAGTTCCAAACGCACGGCGTTTCTTGCCATGCACACGCTTGTACCATGGCCCTGGATAATATGTATAGCTATATCGGGGACACTACACTAGTAACCGTTATCGGCAGCACCGGCGTCACTCTTTAAGGCTTCGAATGCAGTATTAACCTCAACGTTTACATATGGATGGAAGCGAGGCAGGAATGATCGGCGAGAAAGAGCGGACCGTTCGTCAGGAAGAATGCGCCTTCCGAATGGTTCGTGAGTATAGGTCTTCGTACTGGACAACGATCTTGCTGGCGGAGAACTCCTTACGGGCTCTTTCCCTGGCAGATTTACCCATTTCCACGTGCAACGCGGGGTTATCAAGAATCCTCAGGCACCCTTCAGCCATTGAAGCAACGTCTCCAACCGGGCAAAGGTAGCCATCAATTCCATCGCGGACAACCTCCGGCAGGCCACCCACACGGCTGGCAACGACGGGAACCTCGCAGGCCATTGCTTCAAGCGCTACAAGGCCGAACGACTCCAGTTCGCTTGGCAACAGCAGGACGTCGGCAACAGAGAGAAGCCGATTCATGTCGCTTTGCTTGCCAAGGAAGGTGACATCGCTGGATATACCATGTGTATTCGCGAGCCACTCCGCCTTGGGCCTTTCCGGCCCATCACCCACCATCAGCAGGCGCGCCTTGCGCTTCTTTCGGACTTGCGAAAAGATTTCGATGACGTCCTCCACTCGTTTTACCGGCCTGAAATTCGAAATATGAATCAGGACGTCTTCATCGGCCTCCGCGAACTTCGCGCGAAAGCCTTTGTCCGAACGCTCCCCATAGAGGTCGCAGTCGACGAAATTAGGGACGACGTCGATCTCGCGATGAACCTGGAATTCCTCGATCGTGCGGGTCTTGAGATAGTTCGACACCGCAGTGACCGCGTCGCTCTGCTCAATGCCGAAACGAGTAATCGGCAGGTACGACCTGTCATTGCCGACCAGGGTAATGTCGGTTCCATGCAGGGTTGTAATGAATGGAATCTGGCGATCCTTCAACATCATCTTCGCAAGGTACGCGCTGATCGAATGCGGAATCGCATAATGCACGTGCAGGATGTCCAGGTCGTACCGTGTCATCACCTCCGCCATCTTCGTTGCAAGTACAAGGTCGTACGGCGGGTACTCAAACAGCGGGTACGAGAGGACCTCCACTTCATGAAAATATATCCGGTCAGTCATGGTGAGGCGGATAGGCAAAGCGTAGCTTATGAAGTGCACCTCGTGACCGCGGGCTGCCAGCTCTTTGCCAAGCTCTGTAGCCACAACCCCGCTACCACCGTATGTGGGATAACACGTGATGCCGATCTTCATATTTCAACGACCTGGTGTTCCCTGGAATCCAGGCTCAATCGACCTTCAAGCTGACCGATGAATCCCAGGCCGTACCGCATCAGGAATGAAGTGACGTTAATGACCCGTTCCTGGAGTCTCTTCTCAGGAAAAAGCGAATTGCTGATTGCGTCCAAATGCCTGTCCAGGGTCTCGTTCCGTTTTGCCTCGGCGTTCACAAACCTGGTTCGCAACGTCTCGACCTGGTGCACCATCTTCTGGCGCGATGTCTCCAGGGCTCCCAGCAAGGTCGGATCCACCGCGCTTAACGCCGGCGCCACAGCGTCGAGCTGCGCCAGGATGCTGTCCCGCATCTGGTCGAACAATTCCACGCCTCGAACACTCGCTACGGCCTTCAGCTTCAGGTATTCCCGTCCTCGAAGCGCATCCGCAAATTCCATACCGTACTTCTTCATAGGCCGCGACACGCGAGCCTCCATGACGGTTGCGCTGATGCGGGGAAACACAGGCGGCACGGGCATTCCCAGCGTCTCGTACGCTGCGGCAGCCTGGGCGAAATAGGCAACCTCCGCAGGGCCTCCCACGTACGCTGCAGTGGGAAAAATCGAGTCCTGCACCGCGGGCCTGAGCAGGACGTTCGGGCTCAGGGGCAGGTCCATGGAAAGCTCGTTCGGCCGAAGAATCTTGCGGGAGCGCCCTCGATAGGCGAACAGGCCGGTGAAATTTTCATCGACCTTGACCTGTTCGTGATAACCCGCGTTCGACAACTCCTTGCTTCGCGCCAGTACTGCCGAACGAATCTCGCCGTTGCGTTTTACAGCTTCCGCCAGTAACGGCGCCGCCAGGCTCTTCAGTTCACTGTCGAGAGGATCCACAATGATCAGGCCCGTCTTCGCAAACAACGCCGCAAACATCCGGGCAAAGGCGTCGGAGGGAGACACGCCCGGCTGATATGAAGATTCAAGAAGCTCGCGTACATCGCGATTAAATTCGGAGTCGGGCAGGCTGGAAAGACATTGCGATACGGCGCCCGAAACGTCATCGCGAAACTGGAGCCAGCCGGCGGGAGTGGCATCGCCGTTGGCGAGTTCCACCTGCAGTCTTTGCAGGCCCGAATCGCGGTCGATGATCGAGGCCCAGCGGATCTCTTCATAGTCGTGGTCTTCAGAGGCAAGCCAGAACACGGGAACCGCGGGCACACCGCACTTCTCAACCTCTTTTGCCAGCTTGATGGCTGTTATTGCCTTGAGGATCGAGTAGAAAGGACCGGAAAACAGGCCGCATTGCTGGCCCGTTATGATCACTGCCGCCCCATTTGCCAGCTTCTCCAGGGACGCGTCGACATGCGATCCCCACCGTTTCTGCTGATTGCTCAACGCGGCGCAGAGACGCCCGCGATGGGCGCCATCGAGGCGAGGCCGCTCACGCGCAAAACTCACAATCGATTCGATCGAATAACTTCGGGGATAGAACCGTGGAATGCCCGGCCACCCGCTGGAGTAGTCAATGAAGAGGGCCGAACTGTCAGGAAGATTTCCAAACGGCACTCGCATTACTGCTCAGCCAGTTCACTATTCATTTTTCGAAACAGCTCCTGAATTTCTTCCCGCTGGGCCGGAGAAACTGGAAGCAGCGGACTGCGCGGATGGCCTCCGCGAAAACCCTGGAACGTCATAGCGGCTTTCAACCCCGGTATTCCGTATTTCGCGGTCACGGCAAGGGCAGCCGGCGCAATGATCCTTTGGATGTTGGCGGCCTTCTTGTAATTTCCAGAGACGAACGCGTGGTAAAGATCCATCATCGCCTTTGGCGCGGCATCGGCCATCGCCACCACACCGCCGCTGGCCCCTGCCGTCAAGCACGGAAAGAGCGTCGGAGCCGAACCGACCATCACCGGATACCTTGCGCGATCCGTGTTCCAAACCACCTGCGACATCAGTCCGACTTCCCCGCTGCTTTCCTTCAGGCCATGTATGTTCGGATGCTTTGAAAGCTCGATCAGCAGCTTCGCTTCCATGGAAATTCCCGTAAACACCGGAACGTTATAGACGATAACTGGAACGGGAGAGGCATCTGCGACCGCCGAATAGTGGGCTAGATAAACGGCGGAATTCATCATGCTTTTGAAATAAGAAGGATTCTTTACAAGAACGGCATCTGCCCCGAGATCCGCCATCTCCTTCGTGAGTTCGATAGTTGCGCGCGTGGACTCCTGGCCGGTGCCGACGAGCAACGTCATCGACTTCGCCAGGCGCTTTCGCGCCGCCTTCACAAGGCCGATCTTCTCGGAGTGCTCCAGGTAAACAGACTCTCCTGTCGAACCCAGGATCAGGTACCCCTTGATGCCCGCTTCGAGATATTTGTCGAAATTGCCCTCAAACGCGTCGTACTGGACGGCGCCGCTCTCATCAAATGGCGTCGCCAGCGGCGGTATGATTCCCTTGAAATCCAGCACGTGTCAGTTTGTCCTTTCCAGGAACTGCTCCAAGCCCCGAATCTTGAGCCGTTCGGCCAGGCTCCGAATCGCGTTTCGATCGAATCGCGACTCAAGATTTTCTTCGAGACCGCTCAGCTCAGGC
>CAMAWS010000380.1 GCA_945861845.1 Candidatus Sulfopaludibacter sp. SbA3
CCTGGGGCTGCATATCGCCGCCCATCACTCCGTATGAGAAAAATGGTTTGCCATCCTTCAGTACCATTGCAGGAATCAGCGTATGAAACGGACGCTTTCTCGGCGCAACATGGTTCGGGTGCGACGGGTCGAGTTCGAAGAGCACTCCACGGTTCTGGAGGGCGATTCCGGTATTCCCCGCCACGAGACCCGAGCCGAAAGACTGAAACAAACTGTTGATGAACGAAACTGCGTTCCGGTCCTTATCCACGACAGTGAGATATACCGTGTCGCCGTCTTCGCAAAGTCCCGGCCGAACAGAGGGTTGTGAGCGGCTTCGATCGATCAATTTTCTGCGCTCGGCGGCATAAGCCTTCGAAATCAACTGGCCGGCCGGAACGTGGACCTTATCGGGATCGGCGATATAGGAGTCGCGATCTGCCCATGCAAGTTTCTTGGCTTCTACAAGGAGGTGCAGATACTCGGCCGAGTTGTGGCCCAGACTCCTGAGGTCATAGCCTTCCAGCAGGTTCAACATCTCCAGCGCCGCGATGCCCTGGGTGTTTGCCCCAAGCTCGTACACATCGAAGCCGCGATAATTCGTGGAGACCGGCTCGACCCACTGCGCATCAAAATCCGACAGGTCATCGAGAGTCAGCAGGCCACCCATCCGATCGGAAAACTCCACGATCGTTCGGGCGATCTCGCCTTTGTAAAACTCATCGCGTCCGTTTTGCGCGATCAGTTTCAGACTCCGCGCCAGGTCCGGACTCCTGAAAACATCACCGTGGCGCGGAGCGCGGCCATCGATCAGGTACGTTCGCGCCGCATCGGCCGTCTTCCGAAGGAGGGCCTCCGCCCGCTGCCACTGTCCGGCGATAATCTCCGACACTGGAAACCCGTTGTCGGCGTATTCAATCGCGGGCGCGAGAAGCCTCGCCATTGGGAGCCTGCCGTAACGCTGATGCAGCTTGAACCAGCCCGCGACTGCGCCGGGCACGGAAACAGAACAGATGCCGTCCGGAATGCGATCGGCGTTCCTGGACCGGAAGTAATCGATCGCCGCTTTCGAGCCCGACCATCCGCTGCCGTTGATGGCAACGGGTTTCGCCTCCTGCTGCATGTAGACGATCGCAAACATGTCGCCGCCGATTCCAGTCATCATCGGCTCCACGACGTTCAGGACGGCCGCTGCCGTGATCGCCGCATCCACGGCATTGCCGCCCTCCTGAAGCACCCGCAGCGCGGCCACTGACGCCAGCGGCTGGCTGGACGCCACCATTCCATTCGTTCCAAGAACCGGCGACCGCGATCCCAACGGATTCGGAGCCGGACGATCGCCATGAGCCGTCATTTCCTTCATCGCTGCGCCCTATCGGGCTTGCATTCGCAGCCGCTCATTCGTGTTGCTCCTGTTGATCCTGTTGCTCCAGTTCCTTGAATTGTTCGGGTGTGTCGATATCCACGAGAATGCCCGGCGTATTCACCGGTACTTCGGTGATCCGGCGAGGGTCCTTCCATACGACGGCATTGGCCCCTTTCGTCAACGGCAACTCGAGAATTTCCTGCAGGACCGCCACTGAGAAGAGCACCGGATGCCCGCGCCTTCCCTGAAATGTGGGAAGGACGATCCGCCCGGGAGCAAAGTGATCGATCAGCATGTCAATAGTCTGCGGCTCCACAACCGGATGATCGACCAAAAATACGACCGCCCCTTCCGCTCCTGGGGGCAATGCACGTATACCAGCCTGGAAGGAGGTAATCATTCCCTGCTCGTAGGCGGCGTTGAAAACCACACGGGGCAAAGCATGGCTGCGTTCGATGAGTTCCCGTTCGTGGCCGAGCACCACAACGGCCGACTCGATGGAAGATCTGGAGATCGCATCGAGAATGTTTCCAAGGAACGTTCGGTTCCGGAACGGAAGAAGCGCCTTGGGACGGCCCATGCGCTCGGACTTGCCGGCTGCCAGGACGATTGCATTCATCAAGGAAGAGTTAGTGGGTTAGAGCGTACAGGATGGTGTTCACGGCTACCCTGTACGCGTAATGTGAAAAATTATTTGGATACTGGGGATCGTCGGCCCACTCATACGCGTCGCCGAGGTCGGTGTTGTGGTTGATGACTATGACGAGGCGTCCCTGATCGTCCCAGACACCTTTGCACTCCCCCACGAACCCATCCTGCTCCCAGGAGATACCGCCATTGAAAACGTAAGCAAGGCTCGGACCCTGAACTACACTGTCGATGTCGTAAAAAAGATGGAACAGTGGGTGGTTGCGCGGAATGTCCTTGATCTCCGCATTCGGCAGGATTTTCCTCAACTGCCGTTCCATGCTGGCCCATTCGAAACTGCCCCAGAAGTCGTCCATTACCCAGAAGCCGCCGCGCGCCAGATACTCACGCATGATGGTGGCATCCTGATCATTCAAGACCATCTGCCCCGGCTCGCTCGTGTACAGGAACGGATACTTGAAAAGATCCGGATCGATGATGGCTACAGCGCGCTCGTGTTCCGCGATATCCAGATTTGTGAGACGCTGGAGACCTTTGATCAGGAGTCGATCCGCCTTAGGGTAATCCGTATACCAGTTCTTGTAATAAGCCGGTATCCGGCCGTTAAAAATCAGGCGGGCAAAGACGATCTGTTCCGTCTCTTCTTTTGATTGCTCGATATAGCGCGCGTCGTCATACCGGCCCAAAAGCCCGATTTCCTGGGCAAGCAGTGTTCCAGCTACGGCCATCAAGACCACAAGGATCACTGCCAGGCAGCGCCTCACCCGGCCTCCTGCGCTCGGGGTGGCGGCCCCACGAACAGGTTACGAAGCGTATAAACGATGGGAACCAGAAACATGATCAAGAGGATAAGGGCCACAAAACGAAAGATAATCTTCTGCCAGCCTGTTTCCGCCAGAAGTTCGAAGGGAACTACTTTCTGGTGGTCATCGCACAGCTCCGTAGTGTCAACCGCCTCGCTGACGCACTGGAATCCAGCGTCATGGATGTGAAGGCATCTTGGCATGGTGGCTGCTATGATAATGTCGATACACGGTTCGTTCAATGGTGAAAACGCTAATTCGACAGGCTATCAGCGCGGATTTCAAGGTTCTCTTGAAAATAGACGAGGCGAGTTTTTCCTCGGAAATAGCCTATGATTCAGCCGAATTGTCCTACTTCATGAACCGCGAAGGCGCCGAGACGCTGGTCCTGGAAGCCGAGGGCGAAATCGCCGCGTTCATCATCATCGAGGTCAATCGTAAACGCCGCGTTGCAACGTTAATCACGCTCGACGTTCGGGCCGAACATCAACGGCGCGGATATGCAACTCAACTGCTGCATCGGTCCGAGGAGATCCTCAGGGACCACGGCGTGAGAATCTACGACCTTCAGGTCGATGTGGCGAACGCCGGAGCGATCAGGTTCTACAAACTGCAAGGGTTTGAGATGGTGCGCACCTTGAAGAATTATTACCAGAATGGGCAGGATGCGTTCCTGATGGTGAAGGATTTGAATGAGAACTGAGAATTGGACATTGAACATTGAACATTGAACATTGAGACAGTTAGGAATTGGCCCAATTCTCATGTCTCAATTTCAAATGTTCAATGCCCGAGGTTCAATTCTCATTTTAGAAAACCGCCTTCAACCGGGAATACGTCACACTGAGTTCCTCCGGGAGCACTCTCGTTTCCGCCAGGACCGACATGAAGTTGGTATCCCCCACCCATCTCGCTACCACATGCATATGCATGTGATCCCGCACACCGGCTCCTGCCGCGTGACCGAGGTTTAGGCCGACATTGAATCCTTCGGGCTTATACAGGAGTTCCAGAGCTCTTACCCCACGTTGAGCGAGCGTCATCATTTCGGCGGTCTGGTCCGGCGTTGCCTCGGGCAATGCCGCAATGTGGGCGTATGGGGCCACCATCAGATGGCCCGATGTATAGGGAAACAGGTTCAGTA
>CAMAWS010000381.1 GCA_945861845.1 Candidatus Sulfopaludibacter sp. SbA3
GTTTTCCGTAACCGACAGTGACTGCCTCCCTCACAGACCCGAGCGAGCACGTTGATGCACTCGGTTCCTCAAAGCGAACTCCCCGGCACTGGCACCGGTTTCCAAGGACGCGACAAACGCGGTCGTAATAACGGATGCCGCCGTAGAAGCTGCTCATACGCGGGCCAGTTGAGGCTGTGGCTACGACTCCTCCGGTTGAGCCACTTCTGCCAGATCCGGCGGACGCGTTCGGAGAACTCCAAGAGACTGCGGAAATTCGACGAACGGCCGTAGTACTGGTAATGCCCCCGAAGTTTCCTGTTGAGCGCTTTCTGCTGCGCGTCCACAGGATCATGCCGATGTTGGCGACAGCATTCCGTCACAGCTTTCAGACTGCGCCGTAGGCGCTTCCTCATCGTGCGCACATGAATCGTGAACTTTCCCTTCCGGCTTCGCGTACAGAGGTGCGTGAATCCGAGAAAATCGAATGTTGCCGGCTTCGACCCACCCGGTTTCTCGGACTGGGCCAGGGCTTTCCGCCCAAACTCCATCAGCCGAGTCTTGTCCGGATGCAGCGTCAGTCCGTACTTCGCAAATCTCTTCTTCAGCACGTCGAGCACTTTCTCGGCATCCTCCCGATACTGAAAGCAGAGAATGAAGTCGTCGGCAAAACGGACCTCGTACCCTTCGCGCCAGGTGGCCTTCTTCTCCTCTGTCTGCTCGACTTTAAGGCGGTGATCTTTGCATATCACAAGCTCCATTCACGCCTCTTGGCGCACGATTGGAATTTCAAACGCGGTGAGCCGTGTGTGGATGCGGCATAATGGGGCATTATGTAACCGGCGCGATGCCACAGGCCGGCGCGAGGATCGGAACTCCTCCCAGTGCAATCCAAATCAATACGGCCTTGCCAGTGCTGTTTGGGGCTGCCGGGCTTCGACTTTGAGGAAGTGCAATGAAACTTATGTATGTTCTGTTACTGGGTCTGGTTGCCTGTATGGCAGCTTCCCCACTTAACGCCCAGGCGCCCGCTGTGCAGGCGCCCCCTCCGCCGATGACGATCAAGCTCGGCGACGTGGATTTAAAGGTCGGGGGCTATGTCGATGCCGTGGGGTTCGTCCGGTCGACGACGGTCGGCAGCGGACTCGGAACCGCCTTCGGCGCCATTCCCCTCGCGGAGTCGCCTGCGGGAAACCTTCGCGAAACCCGCATTACCGCCCAAAGCTCGAGGTTCAATGTGCTGGCGACGAGCCGGTTGGGTAACACCGATGTTCGCGGCTACCTGGAGATTGACTTCGTCGGTGTGCAGCCTCCGAATGCCATGGTCACGACGAATGCCAACGGACCGAGAATGCGCCACTCCTATATGCAATTCAGGACCGGCCGCTTCGAGTTCATGGGTGGCCAGGGGTGGAGCCTGATGACGCCTCATCGCCAGGGAATGTCAGCCACGCCTTCCGATATCTTCTTCACCCAGGCGATCGACCAGAATTCTAACGTTGGAATGACCTGGTTGCGGACAGGGCAATTCCGTTTCGTCGCGCACGCGACAAAGTCCGTGACTGCCGGCGTTTCTCTCGAGAACCCACAACAGTACGTCGGCTCCTCAGTCGTGCTGCCAGCCGGGTTTCCGGCCGGTGAAGTGGACAACAACATTAATGGCGCCATACCGAACTCTTATCCCGACGTGATCGGGAAGGTTGCGTTCGATCCGCAGACCGGATCGACGCACCAGCACATTGAGGTTGCCGTACTTGCCCGCGGGTTCAAGACGTTCGATCCCGCGACCTCATCGACATTCTCGAAGACCGGATGGGGTGCATCGATCAACGTCAACTTCGAGCCTGTCAGAAATGTCCATCTCGTCGGTACGTCGTTTACCAGCGAGGGCGGCGGGCGGTATGCCATCGGGCTTGGCCCGGATTTCATCGTGAAGAAGGACGGATCGCCGTCGCTTGTGACATCCCGCTCCTATCTTGCGGGTATCGAGGGAGTCATCCGGAACGCTACGCTGTTCGGCTACTACGGCGCCGTCCGCGTGGATCGCGAGGTGACGACAGATCGGGACGGCAGGTTGATCGGATACGGCGTGCCCGGGGCGACTGGGGCGAACCGTGATGTGCAGGAGGCGACCGTCGGCGTCAACTATACGTTGTGGCGGGATCCGCGCCGCGGCGCACTCCAGGCGATCACGCAATATTCGCACGTGAGGCGCCGGCCCTGGTCGCCTCCGGCCGGCACGGAGCCGGACGCTCGGCTGCACATGATCTTCGTGGCGATGAGGTATGCGCTTCCTTAATGGTTCGCGCGCAATGGTTCGAACCGAAGCTTGGGGGTTTTAATGCGGACGTGGTCGGAAATAATGAGGCCTGCCGGGGCCGCGCTTTGCATCGCGCTGGCAGTATCGCTGGGCGCCGCGGCGCAGCAGGGCGAAGGCGTCTCCGTCGATGAAATCGTGGTCGGCATGTCTGCCCCCTTCAAGGGGGCGTCGCGCAGTCTCGGCATAGAGCTCTATCGAGGCTCCATGGCCTACCTCACCGAGGTCAACCGCAACGGCGGTGTCCATGGCCGAAAGGTCGTCGTCAAGGCATACAACGATGACTATCAGCCGAATCTGGCAGTGAAAAACACGCTGAAGCTGATGCTCGAAGACCGGGTGTTCCTGCTGTTTGACTACGTGGGCACGCCCACGGTCACCCGCGTGCTGCCACTGCTGAAGAAATACGAGAACCTGCACTTTCGCCTTTTCGCGCCCTTCACCGGCGCGCAGCCACAGCGGGAGGAACCTTATGATCGGCTGGCCGTCAACCTGCGCGCCTCGTATCGCCAGGAAACCGAAGGGCTGGTCACGGGTTTCCTGACTATCGGCCGATCGCGCATCGCCGTGTTTTACCAGGCGGATGCTTATGGCCGAAGTGGCTGGGTCGGCGTTCGGGAAGCGTTGGCGAAAAAGAATCTGAAGATGACCGGTGAGGCAACCTACGCGAGAGGCACGAAGTTCACCGAGAGCCTGGACCGGCAAGTGGCCATCCTGCAGGAGGCGAATCCTGACGCCATCATCTCCATTGGTGCATATGAAGCCTGTGCCGCGTTTATTCGCGATGCGCGAAAGGCCGGCCTCAATGTGCCGATTGCCAATGTCTCGTTTGTCGGCAGCGAAAGCATGCTGGAGCTTCTGCGCGCTGCCGGGCAGGCCGATGGCAGGGACTACACGGCCAACCTGCTGAACTCGCAGGTTGTGCCGAGCTACGAGAGCCCGAACGTGGCCGCGGTTCAGGAGTATCGCGCGCTTATGGATAAGTTTCGCGCGGTCCCGCCGCCCGGTTTGTGGGAGGCGGACTACAAGCCTCTCCCTCTCAGCTTTGTCAGTCTCGAAGGCTTCCTCAACGCCAAGCTGCTGGTGGAGGTGCTCCGGCGTCTTGGCCCGGAACCCACGCGCGCGCAGATCGACGCCACCGTCGCCGGCGTTAAAAACGTGGAACTGGGCATGGGGCGGCCGGTGTCTTTCTCCGCGCAGCGAAATCAAGGCTCGGACGCGATCTTTTACACAACTGTTGAGGACGGGCGGTTCGTCGAAATTCGCGATTGGAAAGGATGGCGCAAATGAGGGTCGCAAAACTTTTTCAAAAGACGATATTTGGAATTTTCCTGCTGTTCGGGTTAATCGCGCTGTCGACATCGGCGCTCTGTGTCTACACGGTGGACAAGCAACTGTCGGGCGAGTACGAGACCAACAGCCGCGCCATTGCGCAAACCATCGCGAACTCAAGCATGGACATCATTCTCAATCGCGACCTCTCCACGCTGCAATCCCTGATCGATCAGTTCAAGGAGATTCAGGGGATCAAGTACATCTACATCGTGGATGAAGAGGGCGACATGCTTGCGCACACCTTTGTTCCAGGGGTGCCAAAGGAGATCCTGACAAGCGGCGGGCAATCGGAGGATACGGTACAAC
>CAMAWS010000382.1 GCA_945861845.1 Candidatus Sulfopaludibacter sp. SbA3
CAGCTCGCGATACAGCGTGACCGCTTCCCCCGCCGTCGCCAGCGCCTCGGCCCGCTGTCCCACCTCGCTCTGTATGGTGGCCAGATTGTTGAGCGACGACGCCAGATCCGGCAGGAACGCGTCTGGGTTGCGCTGCACCAGCTCGCGCCTGAGCGTGACCGCTTCCCCCGCCGTCGCCAGCGCCTCGGCCCGCTGCCCCACCTCGCTCTGCCTGTTGGCCAGATTGTTGAGGATTCGCGCTCGTTCGGCAACCAAGGCAACGTCCAACGAGTTCTTTGAAGGCTTTGCCTGAACCAAATAATCTAGGCGGTTCAAGATGGAGTGCGTTACGCGGACGGCCAGCGGCCGCAAGACCACGCTCGACTGGGGCAATTCCGATTCCACGGCCATCAGCAAAGCAAAATCGTCCGCCTCGCCTTTTGCGATCACTTGTTCCAGCCACAAAAGTGGTTCTTTGCGAGCTTCCGTTTCGATCTGGGCAAGGCTCACGTCCTGGATGGCACGAACAAGCGAATGAATCACGGCCCGCGGCTTTGCCGCCGCCGCGCGCACCACGGTTGTTTCCGGGTGAACTAGGCGGGGCGACGAATTGCCCAGGACGAACGCTTCGCCTACGATGTCGGGCTCGATGGGTCCGAGGTCCGTCTTTTCTCCCGGGAACCAGGCTTGGAGCCGCGCGATGAAGTTGCCCGGGTCGACAACCACACCGAGGTTGTTTTCGCGAGCCTCAACGGCCAGAGCATCCTGCGCTTCCTGGCGGGAGAGACCGCCACACAACGTCACGTATGCCGCCATGTGGTGGGCCAGTTGCTCGTTCTCGAAGGCCCTGGCCAAGCGCCGGGCCACCAGTATGTTCGCCGCTTCAAAAGCGAGGCCCAGACGGGTGAATGACAGCGCTTCAGGCACACCGTTGCGAAGGCCGACGACGGCGGCCATCATCAGCGTGAGCGGGTCGCGAAGAGTCTCCTGTGCACGCTCCCCCTGAAACAATGCCGGATCGGGGAGGGGAGGTTCGGCAACCTTCGCGAACTCAGCGGCCCGTTTCAGGCACTGCCCAAATACGGCGATGCGGTCTTTAAGGTTCAGGGGAAGGAAATCAATTGGTTCGCGCCGTTCGGGATCGAAAAGATCGCCGATGGATTCGTCGGTGGTGGAATTCTCGAACTTAGAGAGCCAGCCGCTCTTCCAACTCGCGGTGCGCGCAAGGAGCAGCATGCGGAGCTTGCGCTTGGGATCCGTGGGTAGGTTGTGGAGCAGGCGGCGGAGAGAACTCTCCACAAGCGCCGCTACATCCGCCGCATAGTCGAAGACCAGGAGAACGTGGTTGGCTCCGTGGGTCTTGGCCCACAAGTCAAACGGTTCTTGCAGGATAAAGCGGACAAAACGCGCGTCCCAGCCAGACTGGGCCCGGAGGTGATGCACCAATTCAAGGGCGAAGCGGGTCTTGCCGGAACCGCCTCGTCCTTGAATGCAACGAACCGAGACGGGGGCTGGGTCATTCTGACACCAAGCGCGAAAATCCTGCCAAAGGGCATCCCGGCCGGTGAGATCGGTGACGGCGTATTTGGCCAGAAGAAGGTCCAGGTCTTTGTTCTTGTCGGGATCCAGCGGAGTTCGGAATTTGGGAACCCATAGCTCGGCGGTGGTGCGCCCCTCGATGATGATGGTGGAGTTGGGCGAGTCCTTGATCAGCGCTTGGATGTTCCCATCACCGTGACTGGACTGGCTGGCCATGGCGGTTAGTCATTTGAGTTTATCAGCGTCAATGAAAATCATGCGACCCCGCAGAGGCCGCCTCCACCTCCAGCGCCTCCACCCGCGACACCTTCACCGATGCCGAGGGGCAGATGAACATGGTTCGCCGCAGATCTATCGGCTTTTCAATGAATTTGAATCAGTGGGGAAGCAGCAATCCTGTATGCCATACTGAAGCTTGGAGCCGTCATGCCTGCATTACCGATCCACATTCCCGCGGACGAGTTAAAGGCATTTTGTCTCCACCACCATGTTCGCAAGTTGTCGATATTCGGCTCGATTCTGACTCCCGTGTTCCGTCCTGATAGCGATCTGGACATGCTCGTGGAATTCGAGGAATCGCACACGCCGGGGTTTCTGGGACTCGCCCAGATGGAGTTGGATCTCAGTGCGATGGTTGGCCGCAAGGTGGACCTGCGAACGCCCGCGGAACTGAGCCGTTATTTCCGGGATTCGGTCGTTGCCTCCGCCGCGGTTCAATATGAACGAGCCTGACCGGATCCGGGTGCAGCACATGCTGGATGCCGCGAAGGAGGCACTCAGCTTTGTTTCGGGCCAAAGCCGGGAAGATTTGGCTTCGGATCGGAAGTTGGCTCTGGCGATCATCAAGGAAATCGAGATCATCGGCGAAGCCGCCGCGAGGATTTCCGAGGAAACCAAGAGCCTTTCCTCCGCTGTCCCTTGGCCCGCGATCATTAGCATAAGAAACCGGTTGATCCACGGTTACGCCGATATTGATCTCGATATCGTTTGGTCCGCGGTGAAGGTCGATCTACCAAAGCTTATCGGTGACATGAAAGCCGTGCTCGCGGCCGACATTCAATGAAAATCATGCGACCCCGCCGAGGCCGTCTCCACGTCCAGCGCCTCCACTCGCGACACCTTCACTGACGCCGAGCCGCGCTGGTTCTGCAAAATTCCCTCGATCAGCAAAAACGGGTGCTCGACGATGGTCAGCTTTTCCGCGTCGAATAAGTCCGGCATGACGATGGCGTTGGCGATGCCCGTCTCGTCTTCGATGCTCAGGAACACGAAACCGTTGGCGGTGCCGGGGCGCTGGCGGCAGATCACCGCGCCTGCGATGCGCACCAGCACTCCGTCGGGAACGCGGACCAAACCGGACGCGGGAATCACGCCGAGCCGGTTCATGCGCTCGCGATAGAGCCGCATGGGATGCATGCCGATGGTGACGCTGGTGGTGCGGTAATCGGCCAGCAGGCGCTCGGCGGCATCCATCGGCGCAAGCGGCGAAGGGCCCTCTTCGACAGCGGCCAGCTCCAGTAATTCGAGAACGGGCCGCGCGGCCAGTTCCGCGTTCCACTGCGCCTCCCGCCGGTGGCTCTGCGTTTCGCCGATGAAGTTCAGCGCGCCTGCTTCGGCCAGCGCGCTCCATTCTTCTTTGCGAATTTCCGGCACGCGCCGCGCCAGATCGCGAAGACTGGTAAACGGTGCGCGCAAACGCTCGTCGATTACACGCGCGGCGATTTCCTTGCGCAGCCCCTTCAGGTAGTTGAAACCGAGGCGGACCGCCCAGGGGTCAGGGGCCGGGGGCCGGGGGCCGGTACCCGCTGCGAGCCGTCGTTCACGTTCGGACTGGCCCCTGGCCTCCGACCCCTGGCCCCTCTCTAACGTGCACAACCACTGCGAGCGCATCACATCCACCGGCCTGAAATGCAGCCCGTGCCGCTGGGCGTCTTTCACCAGAGTCGCGGGATGATAAAAACCCATGGGCTGATTGTTCAGCATCGCGGCGGTGAACGCGGCCAGGTAATGGCATTTCAAGTAGGCGCTTGCATAAGCCAGCAGCGCGAAGCTCGCCGCGTGCGATTCGGGGAATCCATATGCCGCGAAGGATCCGATGGATTGCACCACCAGATCCTGCACGCCGCTCGCGATGCCGTTGCGCGTCATGCCCTCGCGCAATTGTTCCTCCACTTCTTTCATGCGCTTCTCGGAGCGCTTAAACCCCATCGCGCGGCGTAGTTCTTCCGCTTGGCCCCCAGTGAAGCCCGCCACCGTCATCGCCATCCGCAGCAATTGTTCCTGAAACAGCGGTACGCCCAGCGTGCGCTTCAGCACAGGCTCCAGCGCCGGATGCGGATACGTCACCGGCTCCAAGCCTTGCCTGCGCCGCAAATACGGATGCAGCATTTTCCCGGTGATGGGTCCCG
>CAMAWS010000383.1 GCA_945861845.1 Candidatus Sulfopaludibacter sp. SbA3
ACTGCTGCACGGCTCGTTGCTGTTCGATCTGGTATTGTCTCTTCATAGCGACTCTCTCCTTTTTCTTGGCAGAAAAAACCAACCGTCGGCCTATTATGGCCGCCAGTCTGAGAGTCGCTACTTTCTACGATTTACCGGGCAAGCTCCCGCTCGCTTCCAGTTACATCAAGCCCTAAGGGCGTAAGACATAGCGATATCAGCCCCCCTTGCCGATCTGTGTGGATTGTCTTTGCGGCTCTACTAAACTCTCGTGATTCTGCTATTACCGTATAGGGGCCCCGCGGCACCGAAACGGCTCGTTGGTCAGGGTAATGAAGAACCGCTATTGTTCCACCGGGTGAGACCAAGTGGATGATGGTGGGAGGAACGCGACCACCCCAGCAATCAGTCACAGACAACTGAAGCAACACTCTAGTAGGGGCTGCCGCGCGAGTCTCTTGCGCGGCTAGATTTACGGTCATCAGTCCGAGGATGGCTATGAAGCCCGAAGTTCGCCGGTTATAAGCGGCAAGCGTTTTTGAGCGCATCTGATAGATCTCCGGTAAATCTTGCTCCATCCACGATACCTGTGACGTTGTGGATCAACTCATGTAACATCGTTGCCCAGTCATCGGCGAAGTTACCCCCCCAGTAGGCCGGGTTAATAAAGACTTCGTCGCCTAAGGCCGCTGCAACCGCCTTCACCGCCCGACCCTCTGTAGCGGGCGTAATCCAAACCCGTGGCCGCGTCGCGGAAGTAGTCCCCTTGGAGCCGTGCCACGCGTGCGAATGGAGGATAGTCGAAACTCACAAGGTGTTCAATTTGGAGTTCCATCTTATCGTCGGCGGCTTTCTACCACAACGATGTGATTCGCTGGTACGTCCAACACGACCATGAAGGGTTCTGCGGTGAACTGCCGTGGATAGCCATCGAACTCCACGTAAGAACCGATTGGGACTGGAGACCGCAACGGTTCTTCAAGCCGAAGCGTTATTTCTGGTATTCGAGGATCTCTGATCGCCAGTACTATCGTATTAGTGGAGCTGGCGAGTACAACGGCTTCAAATTTTCGTATCCCTTGAAATTCGCCCGGCACCAGAGTATCTTTCATGGACTTCCAGTTTGTCTCGCTTTTGGGGCCGATCAGTCCCGCTCGTAGCTCAAGCCAAAGAGCCCGTGGCGGATTGACCGTGTCAGACTTAACAATCCCTGAGGCACACATGAACCAGAGGACCGCTAGCGCAGTCACCACGAACACTTGTCGGCTGGGAGTAAGCCTGGATATCATCGCGGGATGAAAAGACTTCGCATTCATTTACATTTTCCCATAACAGTCTTGCTATTCGCGACGCTCAGCGCCGGAAAATACGGGTCGGCCGCAGGACTATTATTTGGTATGCCCGAGGAGCCCAGTAAGTCAGAAAATGCGTGAAGCAGTTCATGTATCAGCGTCTGTCCACGCCCGAGGTCCGAGTCCAGCGCGAACGGTCCGTTACTATCGTCATTCAAAACGATCTGGGCGGGATGAAAAACCACTTCGTATGTGGTCCAGTCGATTCAGTACGACATGGGATATTCGCTCGCCCACGTGCTTTCACCAAGCCTTCCAAATGAAACCTCTAGCCACCCGATAGGAGTGCGATTTTCGAGATTGTCCAAGAGCGCTGAAGGGTCCCCGAGCACGCCGAATAAATCGCGGCATTCGGCATTGTCTGCTAACAACTTCTTCGCAGTCGCGACTGCCTTATCCAGCATCTCTATTTCTTGCAGCACAGTCATCTGACTGTACACATGAGGTGGAGGGACGAAGGGTCGTCGCTGAAAATTCTCTTGTGCCTCTTGCGGTGGATCCCAAATGAGCCCTCCCGAGTTAAAGCCAAGCAAGAATCAATACATTTGAAAGTCATATATGGCGTAAACGTCGACACAAAAATCCGAATCACACATTCCGTTTGCATCCGTCCGATTGACAGGATCACCACGGGTGTATGCGTACTTGTTCCAGCTTCCTGGCTCGACAAGACCTCCTCTCAGCCGGTCCGGGGTCATGAACCGGCCTGTACCTGGTGCATGGTAGCGTTGATCCATCAAGTTTCCGAACCCGTCGTAATTATAGCTCTGCCCCTATTGCGTCACACTCGGGTCGTCGCAGGTGACCGCGGCGGCAGGCCGTCCAGGGAATGCAGTAGCGGTGGTGGAAGGCGGCGCCGGAGGGCTACACCCACCGCAGCCCGCTTGCCCAACCAACCTACACTCAACCGATCACGCGGCCCACGGCCAGTGCGTCTTCCATGGCGGCGGCGATGCGCAGCAGGCGATCTTCCTGGCAGGCGGGGGCGATGATCTGCAAGCCTATGGGCAGGCCCGCCGGGGACCATCCGCAGGGGATCGAAATCGCGGGCAGTCCCAGCGCGTTCATCCCGCGCGTGTAGCGCGTCGAGGCTTGCCGGACGTCCTCGCTCACGCCGTTGAGTACCGTTGTGTTCTCGCCGATGACGGGCGCCGTGGTGGGCGTGGTGGCGGTGAATATGCAATCGGCCTGGTCCCACAGCCTGGCAAACTCGCGGCCAATTCGGCGGCGTGTGCGCTGCGCCTCCAGATAATCGATGCCCGGCACGGCGCGGCCCTTGTCGAGCAGCGCCAGAACGTCCGGACCGAATTCATCGCGGCGGTCCAGATACGGCCGGAGCGCCGCGGCGGCTTCCACCAGCAAAATGATGGACGCGGAGTGGCGCAGCGCCTCCATATCCGGCATCGCAAGTTCGACACAGCGCGCGCCCGCGGATTCCGCCGTATGCCGGGCACGTTGCACGGAATCCCGCACTTCCGGCGCCAGCCTTTCGAAGAAATAAGTCTTCGGCCACCCGATG
This sequence comes from Candidatus Sulfopaludibacter sp. SbA3, assembly GCA_945861845.1. Taxonomy (GTDB): domain Bacteria; phylum Acidobacteriota; class Terriglobia; order 20CM-2-55-15; family 20CM-2-55-15; genus CAMBFR01. The sequence goes on from CAMAWS010000383.1 coordinate 2,851, forward strand.
CGAACGCCGCGGAGGTTCGCGTCCGGCGGAGGAACGTATCCCGTGGGATCGTCCACCATGGCCTGAAACGCGATCGCGCAATCGCGGACCGAGCGCGTCATGGGCCCCACGTGATCTTGCGAGAACCCGAGCGGCAAGACGCCGCGCGCGCTCACGCGTCCGAATGTTGGTTTCAGCCCCACGATGCCGCAGAACGAGGCCGGAATCCGGATGGACCCGCCGGTGTCGGTGCCGGTGGCGAAAAGGACCATTCCGGTGGCAACCGCCACGGCCGATCCGCCACTCGATCCGCCGGAAATTCGCCGCGGGTCCCATGGATTCCGAACCGAGCCGTAATGCGGATTGTCAGACGTTATGCCGTACGCCAATTCATGCAAGCTGGTTTTGCCGAGCGAAACCGCACCCTCCTGACGCAGCCGCGAGACAATTTCCGCGTCGCGCTTGGGAATGTAGCCGGCGAAAATCCTGGAACCCGCCGTCGTGCGGATGCCCTGCGTGCGGATCAGGTCTTTATGCGCGATGGGAATTCCGTGCAGAGGGCCGCGATCGAGGCCCTTGGCCAGCTCGGCGTCCATTTTCACGGCCTGGGCGCGCGCCGGTTCCGCGGTGACGGTCAGAAATGCGTTGAGTTTGGGATTCAGGCGCGCGATTATGCGGAGGGACTCTTCGACTAGTTCAAGGCAAGAAATCTTTAGCTTGCGCAACTCCGTCGCCGTGGATCGAAGATCGGTCATCTATGCAATAGTCTACCTGGGGACGCGTGGGATATTGTGCGGAAGATGAATTCATCCTCCAAATCAATAAGTTAGACCGAACTGGAGTCGCCCGTCGGGCGGGGCGGCGGCTAGGGGTAGTACTTTCCGGTGCGGAGCACCTCGGATGCAGTACGGGTCAAACAAAGTCACCAAAATTCTTCTTTTAGGATATAGCATTTTCTAATCCAAGAACGGGCCTGAAGGGGTAAAGGTCAGGCGGGGACGTTGCGGGGCTCCTTTCTGAGGTTTTCGGGGGATGGAGAGAGGGAGGAAGCCGTCGTCGGCGCGGTGGAAATGTGGGAATCGCGCAGCGATTTCC
>CAMAWS010000384.1 GCA_945861845.1 Candidatus Sulfopaludibacter sp. SbA3
GGCTCTCGCGGAGATCACCGACAACCTGATGACCAAAGGTCCTCCCGATGCGCCCGTGACTCTGGAGTTCTACGCGGACCTTGAGAGCCCCGTGACTCGCCCCACGCTGGACGGGCTGAACAAACTGATGAAGCGATATCCCAAGACCGTTAGTCTGCGAGCCGACGCGACCATACGTGGTCTGAATTGATGAAAAGGGTTTTCCTGGTTGATGTTTTGCAATGTGAACGCTGCGGTGGCCGGATGAAAATTCTCGCCGCAATTCATCCGCCCGATACAACAAAGCAAATTCTGGAGTGTCTCTGCCTGCCTTCACGCGCCCCGCCACTGGCCCTCGCAGTCTCCGACTACAACTGCCAAATGGATTGGTTCTGAGCATTGCCGTAAAAACGCAGCAGGATAGGTGTGTCTCCGCCACACGTGATATTGCCTTGAATCCGGTGCCTGCCCGAAAAATCTTGCCTTAAATCCCCCGCGCGACGGCCTTTGGCCGCGCGCTGGTTTACCTAACGCCCCTTATGCCGCATCCATATCGCAACACAGAGCGGGGACGGCTTGTGTCCTAGCCCAGAAGGTCCTCGACCTTGAACGCAACATCCGGGAACACCGCGAGCGAGACCGAGTCGCCTCGCTGCAGCGTGAGGCAGGTCTTGTAATCGTTTCCGGAAGGATCACGGCAAACGAGAAGCAGATCTTCCTGGAGATTCTCGATCCAAACTTCCCGAACTCCAGCCGCAGCATAGTGCGGCAGTTTCACATTCCGATCGTAGCGCAGCGTCGTGTCGGAAACTTCCAGCACGAGCAATGCATCTTCGGCAGCTGAACGTTTGGATGCATAGTAATCCGCGCGCGGCTTGAGCAAAACCAAGTCCGGCTGAGGTTCCGTGTAATTGCTGAGGCGAAGCGGATTTTGGGGACTTACGACCGCTCTTCCTCTGAACGCCGCTATGAACGCCTCGGTGGCGCGGTTCACACATGCGGCATGTCTGACGCCGATGGGACTCATCTCGATGATTTCCCCATCGATGAGTTCCACACGGTCTTCCGGTCCCAAAATTCCGGCTTCCGCCATCCGGTAATACTCGTCAACGGTGAAAAGCTTCTTCGTCGCCTCGACCTGCATAGGTGTGACCTCTGGACCGCATGATACTCCAGCCTGCCTTCAATCGCATTGCGCATACCGGCAGCACTTCAGCAACCCATGAACCATCGCAAATGCGCGGTAAACCAGCCATCATTTTGAGGAAAGTCGCTTTTTCGCGGATTTCCTGACCGCAAAGTCGCCCAATAGCGGGAGTTTCCAATTGCTGTGTCAGGAAGCGTGGCGTGTTTTGCAGTCACCCCTGTGGGCGCGGGGCTGCGACGCGCGGGAGGCGGCGCACGAGAAGGGAGTCGTCCATCGTGACTTGAAGCCGGCCAATGTGAAGATCACGCCTCAAGGACAAGTGAAGGTGTTGGATTTCGGGTTGGCAAAGGCGATGGAGTCTTCGCCTGCTGCGGATTTCTCGCAATACCCAACGCTCGGGACAGTCCCCGGTATGACCCAGACGGATCCGGCCAGCGATCTTACCCACATGTGGCCAGAAATTCTGCCCGGAGGAAACGGAGTGCTCTATATGGAAGGGTTTGTTAATAACGCATTTAAAGACAAGATAATCTTCCGCTCGTTCGGACTCCGCTGTCCTTCCCGTTTCCCACACTCCCACCGTATAATTTCCGCAGCATTCTTAAGGGTGGATACTACATGGCGTCATTTCTCGCACTTTTCCTGCTTTTCCTCTTCCAGAACGGCAATGGGACCGCAATCGACTACACGGCCGCGCCGCTTGAACGCAAGCGCAACGCCTGCCAGTTTGCAACCAACCCCGCGAAAATTATGACGTACATGATCTCCCGATAGCGATGCCGGTCTCGCTCATCTACGACGCCGCGTATCTGCGCCACAACACCGGCGCGCATCCGGAGAACGCCCGCCGGCTAGAGGCGGTTCTCGCCGCTTTCAACAACGACCCGGAACTCGTGAAGAAGCTGCAGCGTATAAAGCCCGCTCCGGCCTCAAAGGCCGATATCGCGCGCTGCCACGACGAAGGAATGATCGAGGAGATACGCGCCATGGTTCAGGAAGGCGCCAGCTTTCTCGATGCCGATACGCGCATCAGCAGCCAGTCCTTCGATGTCGCCGTCCTTGCCGCGGGAGCCGCAATCGCGGCCGTGGATGCCGTAATGAAGGAAGAAGGAGGCCGCGCGTTCAGCCTGATCCGCCCGCCAGGACATCACGCCACGCGCGAGCGCGCGATGGGCTTCTGCCTGTTTAATAACGCGGCAATCGCTGCGCGCTACGCCCAGGCAAAGCATGGCGCCGGGAATGTGCTGATCATCGATTGGGATGTTCACCACGGCAATGGCACGCAGGAGATCTTCTGGACCGATCCCAGCGTCTTCTATTTCTCCACCCACCAGTACCCGTATTACCCGGGCACCGGCAGCCGCGGCGAGCGTGGCGCAGGCAATGGCGAAGGTTTTACGCTGAACGTTCCACTTCGGGCCGGCACCTCGTCGCGCGATCATCGCCGGGCATTTGTGGAAGCCTTGAACGAAATCGAGGCCAGGTTTCATCCCGACCTGGTCATTATCTCCGCCGGATTTGATTCCCGCCGCGGTGATCCTCTTGGCGGTCTCATGCTCGAGGATGAAGACTTTGCCGAGATGACGAAAGACGTCCTTCGCCTTGCAGAGAAGTATGCAAGCGGCCGGCTTATTGGACTATTAGAGGGTGGATACAATCTCGATCTGCTCGGCGGCTCCGTGAAAAGCCATGTCGTAGCGATGCTTTAGGTTTAACATCCTTTAATACAACCTTTTTGGTGACGGCCTTGTCTAACCTTGACTTGGTCGCAAACCTGATCGGAGAGGAAGGTGTCTATGCTCCTTAGAAGTCTGTTACTTGCATTGATAATCGGAAGTGCCGCAGTGAGTTCGTTCGCTCAATTTCCTGTTCCGCCGGGTCCCGGCGGGGCGGGCATCGAAAGAGCTGTCTTTTTCCGCGGGCCAGCGCAACCCCCGGACGAAGTTATTGCAGGAGTCCAGCAGGCCCTGAAATTGAACGATACGCAGGTCAATGCACTCAAAGCGCTTCTAAAAGTGCGCATGGATACGACGAACGGTATTTTTCAGGAGATGGGAGACAAACAGAGGGCGCTCCAGGAGATTATGGCGCAGGACAACCCGTCCGCACTGGACATCGGGAATGCCTTCCTCGCGGTGCAGGGATTGCAGTCCCGCCTGCGGACGACGGAGCAGAAATTTCAGACCGACTTCGAGGCTTTACTCGCTCCTGACCAACGCGCGACCATTCAAAATCTGAAAACTGCGTCTTCGCAGATAGAAGCATTACGCCGCTTAGGCGTGCTTGGCAACGAGGACCGGTTCGAGTTTACCCTCCCGGCGCCTGGAATGCCCACCGGCATGCCCGGCATGCCCGGCATGATGCCGTTTGGTGGCGAGAAGGATCGCGTTTTCGGTCCTGTGCCTGTTCCCGGAGCCAACGGAGGCCGCATTATCGTCAACCCCCGTGGACGATAAGTAAAAAGGGGACAGACTCCGAATTCCTTAATTACGGAATTCGGAGTCTGTCCCCTTTTTCCACGACGCGAAAAAAGCTAACATCAAGGGTTCGCCCAGCCCTCTCGGTAGGTTAATAAGGAAATTGTTAAGGATGAGATTCAGGTTTTTCGTATTTGTACTCATAGTCATCGCGAATATTTTGCCTCTCGCCGCCAAGACTGGTGACGAAGCCGGCATCTACAGCCGGCTTCCCATGCGATTCGAAGAGAACGTCGGGCAGAGTGACGACCGCGTGAAGTTTTTCTCGCGAGGCAATGGCTACGCAGTCTTCCTGACTCCCGACGAGGTTGCGCTTTCAC
>CAMAWS010000385.1 GCA_945861845.1 Candidatus Sulfopaludibacter sp. SbA3
GTCCGGGCATATTCCATGGCCGCCCGCGCCCGCTCCACTTCAGAGCGGCCGCTCGCGATCTGTTCCTCGCGCGGACCCTTCCGGGCCAGTTCATACGTCTTGGTGAGACTGGCCACGTTGGCCCGCGCGCCGTCCAGGCGGCCGCGAGCCTCATCGAGTGCCTGTGCGGCCGATACACCTTCGCGGACCAGGCCTTCGATGCGGCGAAACTGCGCCTCTTCTGTGCGTAACTGGGCCGCGGCGCGTTCCATGTCCGAGCGCGCTCTATCTATTTCCTCGGGCCTCGATCCCTGCTCGAGTTCGTTCAGTCTCGCTTGTGCAGTTTCAAAGGCTGCGCGGGCCTGGTCGTGCTGCGCTCGGTATTCCCGGTCTTCCAGCCGGACCACGAGCTGCCCTGCGCGCACATGCTCGCCCTTTTCCACGCCGATCCAGGCAACCCGTCCCATGATTTTCGATCCGACCTGGATCTTGTGATGCGGAATCACATAGCCGGTCGCGACCAGTACCGCCGATCGGGAGGCTGTTTCCAGGCGCGGCCGAACAACAGTGACAGTAGCCGCCACACCAGGCTGCCGGAATGCAATGAAAGCGATCAACGCAGCGACGACCACAACAAGCAACCCGATAACGACACCCTTCGTGGATCGCGGCCTATGCTGAGGACGCATTGACTTGTCGATTTTCAATTTATGGAGTTCGCCCGAAACCTTGTCCACCTATACCTCTGTGCGCAAAGCCCTGATGATCGATGTGCTCGCAGCGACACGCGCGGGCAGAAAGCCGCCGACTGTGCCCATTATGGCAGCAAAGGCCAGCCCGGTCAGCATCAGGGAGGGAGTGACCTGAAATTCGAATACGACTTCGGAAAAGGTGACGAAATTGGAGGTACCTGTCGAAATTCCATTCATCGGCAAGGCCAGGACACAACCCGCCACTCCACCGATCAGCGCCAACACCAGGGACTCGATCATGAATGACGCCAGGATGGCCCGCCGTTTGAAGCCGAGCACTCGCAACGTGGCAATTTCCCGCGCACGATATGCCGTTGAGGCGTACATCGTATTCATGACGGCGAAACAGGAGCCGACAGACATGATGACGGCGATCAGGTAACCCAGAACTCGTATCGGGGCTGCCGTGGACGTCTGTGCGGCGTAGTATTCGGGTTCTCTTAAGACGTCCAGCCTGAACCGGCGATCGCTCGTGATTCGATCGCTCAGGGGCCGGATATCCGCCTCGCTGGGTACCCGGATCAGGAGCGAGCTGTAAATGGGCCGCTCAAATTCCTGGGCGATCTCGTTGTAGCCACCCCAAATTTCCGATTCATGCGCGGTGCGTGAAGCGTCAAACAGGCCCACGACTTTCCAGCTGATGCGCCCAAGCCTGATGGAGTCGCCGATCCTGGCGTCCTTGAATCTTTTCGATACCGAGCGGCTCACCACAACTTCACGAAGGCCCGGCTGAAACATGCGGCCTTCGGCAAGTTTCACTTTTGGCCTCAATTCGAACGATTTGGCGTCTATACCCCGGACAATCAGGTTGGTCGTCTCTCCCGTAAGCCTGGGATGATTGATGATGACGACTATCTCGGCGGCCATCTCCGCCACGCCATCCATTGTTTCGATTGTCTGTTTGACGTCGCGATCGAAGAAGCTGTTCGTCTCGACCTGGGCGCCGGTCCGAATAACCACCAGGTTCAATGGCTCGCCCGTCGTCGTAAATGTGCTCTCCAATCCATGCACCATCGCGAGGACCGACACGAAGACCGCTACTGTCAGTGCAACGCCGAGTATTGTCATGGCTGTTCCCACACGGCGCACGACCAGGCTTCTGAAGTTATAGCGAACGGGAATCATTATTCTCCTCGCCTCCGGATCGCCTCCGCGATTGGCAGGTGTGAGGCTGTCCATGCGGGAACAAATGTGCTTGTTATCGCCACGAACAACGCTATGGAAACGGCGAGAAGAACGGTATCCCAGGTAACGTTGAACTGCTGGATAAAACCGGACGTAAGCTGGTTGAAATCGACCGCTCCAAAGACATAGCGGGCGCCAAGCGACCCCAGCAATCCGCTGACGAGGCCAATCGCCGCCGACTCGCTGATCATCAGGAAAAGTACCCTGCCCGGGGAAAAACCGAGAGTCTTTAGGATCGCGATTTCCCCCGTCCGCTCGCGGATCGACATTGCCATTGTATTGGCTGCTACCAGGACAATCGTAAACACAACGACTGTCGAGATACTGATGACCAGCGTGCGCACATTCCCGATCATTGCAACGAACCCCAGCACAAAGGCCTTTTCCGTCTCCGTCTTTGTCGGCGCCGTGCTGTTGGCGAACATGGCGTCGATAGCCTCGGAAATCGCAGGAATATCGTCCGCCGACCGGGCCTTTACAAAGAATGTCCCGGAGATATTGGGGCTGTCCAGGAGCTCGTTCAAATAGTCCCAGTGGAAATAGAACGTATTTTCGCTGTTCCCGCCACTGACAAAGCCCCGAATAATGAACTCCGGTGCGATCGTGAAGAACGTCCCCTGCAATGTGATGCGATCGCCGATCTTCCATCCGTACCGCTCCGCAAGGACGGTTCCAGCCAGGGCAGCGGTTCGCTCGCTCACGAACGCATCCTTCTGATCGGGCGATTGCACCGCTATTTCAGGAAACATATTGAAGAAACCGTCCGTATCCACTGCAAACTGTGCGAAAAAGTTCGCCGGATCCTTGTAAATACCTCCGAACCACTGCGCGGAAATGACTTCCTCGACACCCGGAATTCCACGAATTTGCTGCTTGTGGGCCACGGGCATGACGTTGGCAAGCGATGTCGAATGGCGGGTAATGACACGCTTGGCGGACTCCGGGGTCAGCGGGGGACTCTCAAGCGAGACCAGCAGCGTCCGCAACGTCGTGATCAAAAACAGCGACATCGTGATGCTCAGAATCGTTAAAATCGTGCGGCGGCGGTTGCGGAAGGTGTTTCGAAGGATGAGTCGAACGAATTTCATGTCAAAGAGGCGTACTGTACGCTGAAATCATTGCAATGTCCAAATAGCGGCAACGAATACTTATGATGACCAGATCCGATGTCTTGGCACTTTTAAAAGTCCTTAGAGCGGCTGCCTGGGCGGACGGCAGGCTCAGCCAGGCCGAGTTGAATTACACAAAGGCGCTCGCCACAAAGTTCCGTCTCAGCGAAACGGACTGGCTGGAGTTGGAACCACATCTCGAAGATCCGCCAAGTGAAACGGAGATCGATGGATTGTTCCGCGACCTCCTTCATCGCATTGGAACTCCCGCGGGACGCGAGGAAGTAGTGCGGCACATCCAGGAAGTCATGAACGCCGACGCGCACATGACCGCTGAAGAACATGACTTCCTGGATCAATACACGATGATCCTGAGAGAAGCTTCAACAGTCGAGCTGCTGGTTCGCCGCATGCGCGGGTTGTTTCAGAAGAAGCCTCCCGCTGCCGCCCACGACCTGAACGAGTTCATAAGGAATAAGATTCTGTTCAAGTTGAAGCGGCGCATTGGCGCCGAGCAGATCACACCTGAAATGTACAGGCTCTGCCTCCTGGGCGGGCTGATGGGAATAGTGGCGCGAGCCGACGACGACATCGACGAACGGGAGATGGATGAAATTCGCCGGCAGCTTCAGTTCCGAGGACGATTCGACACTGACGCGCTGAATGTCCTGATGACAATCATCGAGGAAGAATCCGTGCGCGGCCTGGATCGGGCCAGAGTGATCACCGAATACACGGCAAACGCGACCCTCGACGATCGAGTCGAGTTGCTGGATCTGCTTTTTGCCGTGGCAGCCGCGAATGGAAGCCTGACCCATGCCGAGCTCGAAGAGTTGCGTGGAATTTCAGCCGCAATGAGCTTGAGTCATCGTCAGTACATCGACGCCAA
>CAMAWS010000386.1 GCA_945861845.1 Candidatus Sulfopaludibacter sp. SbA3
CGCCCTCGCCGGTGGCTACTGGCTGCGCGCCGCACTGCTGGCCGCCATGGCCGGAATTTGGGGGTTGCGCCTCGCTATCTTCCTGGCCCTGCGCATCATCGGCCATCCCGAAGAAGGCCGCTATCAGGAATTGCGGCGGCAATGGAAGACCAATGTACCGCTCAAGTTTCTAGCCTTCTTCGAATTCCAGGCGCTCCTGGCCGTCGTTCTCTCCGCCCCGTTTCTGCTTGCCGCGCGCAATCCGAGCCCCGGCATTTCCTTGCTCGAATGGTCCGCCGTGGCGCTCTGGATCGTCGCCATAGCCGGTGAAGCCGCCGCCGACGCGCAACTCAGCAAATTCAAATCCGACGCAGCCAACACAGGGCAGACGTGTCAGGCCGGCCTGTGGGCATACTCACGTCACCCCAACTACTTTTTCGAATGGCTGGTTTGGGTAGCCTTCGCCCTCTTTGCACTGGCCTCTCCGGACGGGTACTGGGCAATCCTGTCGCCCGCGCTCATGTTGTACTTCGTGCTGCGTGTAACAGGCATTCCCGCCACGGAAGCGCAAGCCCTTCGATCCCGCGGCGAACAGTATCGTCGCTATCAACAAACCACCAGCGCCTTTGTGCCCTGGTTTCGAAAGGAAGCGTAATGAAGACCGCCTGGTATGAACCCTTGGTTGAGCGTGATCTGGTGCCGGACAGAATCCTGCGCGCGGGAATCCGCCGCCTGATCGCGCAGCGCCTCCGCGCCGAGGATAAAGGCGATCCGGATCGCCAGCAGGCGCATTTCAGAAACCATGTGGATCGGCTGAAAGCCAGCCCCATCGCCATCCACACGCCCGCCGCGAATCAACAGCACTATGAGGTCCCGGCGGACTTCTTCGCCGCAGTGCTCGGCGCGCATCGCAAGTACAGTTGCTGCTATTGGCGGCAAGGCGACGCACTCAGTTCCGCGGAACGCCGTATGCTCGACCTAACGGCGGAACGCGCGCGAATCGAAGACGGACATTCCATTCTCGATCTGGGGTGCGGATGGGGAGCTTTCTCTCTCTACGCTGCCGAACGATTCCCGAACAGCACTATCGTCGGCGTGTCGAACTCCAACTCCCAGCGCGAGTTCATCGAACAGCAGGCTCGCCAGCGCGGTCTCACCAACCTTCGCATTGTCACCGCCGACATCAACGACTTCGACGCCGGTCAGCGCTTCGATCGCATCGTGTCCGTAGAAATGATGGAGCACGTTCGGAACTATCAACTTTTAGTTCGGAAAGTAGCCTCCTGGATGAATCCGCGAGCGCTCTTCTTCGTCCACATCTTCACCCATAAACGTTACGCCTATCTCTTTGAAGTCAAGGACTCCACCGATTGGATGGCGCAACATTTTTTCACCGGCGGACAGATGCCCAGCGATGACCTGCTGCTCCAGTTCCAGGACGACGTCAAGATCCGCGAGCACTGGGTGGTGAATGGCGGGCACTACCAGAGGACCGCCGAAGCCTGGCTCGTCAATATGGACCAACGGCGCGAAGAACTGCTGAAGCTGTTCTCCGGAGTCTATGGCAAGCCCGAGGCGCTGAAGTGGTTCGTTCGCTGGCGAATCTTCTTCATGGCGTGCGCCGAACTATGGGGCTACCGCGGCGGCTCCGAGTGGATCGTGTCGCATTACCTGTTCGAGGTGCCGGCATGAAGTTTCACACGCTGCGACGCGAACAATGGATCCCGAGACCCATCGGCGAAGTATTTGAGTTCTTCGCCGACGCCCGCAACCTTGAGCGAATTACTCCGCCCTGGCTGGGCTTCTGGATTCTCTCGATGGATTCACCCTATATTTCTGAGGGCACCGAAATCCGCTACCGGCTGCGACTACATGGCATCCCGCTATTCTGGCGAACCGAAATCCGCCACTGGGACGCCCCTCATCGCTTCATCGATGTGCAAAGATCGGGGCCCTACAAACTCTGGCGCCACACACACAGCTTTGAGGCCCACGGGGAGCGAACTAAAATGATCGACGTCGTGAGATACGTGCTGCCTTTCGGTTTCCTTGGCCAAATCGCTCATAATTTGAAGGTGCGCGCCGACGTGCGTAAGATATTCGATTACCGTTACCAACGCATTCAGCAGTTGTTCGAAGAACAGGGGAGCGAGACAACATGAAACCACTCGTCTTTATTGCCGGCGCGACGGGCTACGTGGGCGGCGAGTTGCTGCGGGCTTTGTTGGCCGCTGGCTATCGGGTGCGCGGTCTGGCGCGCCGGCCGGACTCTCTTCAAGCAAAGGGGTTCGAGGGTCTGGAGGTGGTGCGCGGCGACGTTCTGGAAGCAGATTCGCTTCCCGCCGCCATGGCCGGAGTGCATACCGCTTACTACCTGATCCACTCGATGGGTTCGCCGGGTTCCTTCGAAGCGCAAGACCGGGTCGCGGCGCAAAACTTCGCCCAGGCGGCGAGGGCGGCGGGAGTTCAGCGGATCGTATATCTGGGCGGCCTGGGCGACGATACTCACCAGCTCTCCGCCCACCTCCGCAGCCGGCACGAAGTGGGCGAAATCCTCAAGTCGACGGGCGTTCCCGTAATCGAGTTCCGGGCCTCCATCGTCATCGGCTCCGGAAGCTTGTCTTTTGAGATGGTCCGCGTGTTGGTCGATCGGCTTCCCGTCATGATCGCGCCGCGCTGGGTTTCGGTCGCCGCTCAACCGATCGCCATTGCCGATCTGATCGCTTATTTGATCGCCGCCTTGGATCTGCCTGCCGGTGAAAACAGGATCTTCGAAATCGGCGGTGCGGATCGCGTGTCCTACGGTGGCTTGATGAAGGAGTACGCGAGGCAACGAAGGTTGAAGCGCCTCGTGATCTCGGTCCCCTTCCTGTCCCCGCGTCTATCGAGTCTCTGGCTAGGGCTGGTCACGCCTCTCTATGTCCGCGTGGGGCGCAAGTTAATTGACAGCATTCGCCACCCCACCGTTGTCAATGATCAAGCATCCTTGCGCGAGTTCAAGATCCGCCCTTGCGGGATTCGCGAGGCGATGGAGCAGGCCATTGAGGCCATCGGGCCGTCTGCATTGATCGATTCCCGAACCATCCACGTGCAAGTGTCCCCGAAAAACGCCTTCGCCCCAATCCGGCGCATCGGCGGTGACAGGGGCTGGTATTACGCGAACTGGTTGTGGGCATTCCGAGGGCTTCTTGATCAGGCGGCCGGCGGTGTCGGGTTCCGGCGCGGCCGCCGGGATCCCGAATCTCTCCGCGTGGGTGACGCGGTGGACTTCTGGCGGGTGGAGGCAATAAAGCCCGATCGCCTTTTACGGCTGGCGGCGGAAATGAAACTTCCAGGCCGCGCCTGGCTCGAGTTCGAAGTCACCGGGGATTCCACCGGCTCCGTCATTCGGCAGACAGCCACGTTCGATCCAATCGGATTGTTGGGCCGCGCCTATTGGTACTGCGTATTTCCTCTGCACCAGTTCGTCTTCGGCGGCATGCTCCGCGGTATTGCCGCCCATGCCCGGAAAGGCGGCTAGCGTGCCGGTGTTTCTAAAAAGCGTCGTAATCGAATCGCCCGTGGAGGCCGTGGTCGCCTTCCATGAACGCCCCGGCGCCCTGCGGCTAGTGAGTCCCGCGTTCCCACCCGTCCGCGTGATTCGAGAAACCGGAGGCCTGGAGCCGGGCTCCCGCGTTGAACTTCGCATCGGTCCATTCCATTGGGACGCCCTGCACACAGCGTACGAAAAGAATCGCTTCTTTGAGGATCGTCAGATAAGCGGGCCATTCACCGAATGGACTCATCGCCATTAATTTGAGGCGTTGGGCCATGCAACGAGTTTGACCGATCGCATCCAGTATCAACTGCCCGGCGGCACTTGGACCAATCGATTGTTTGCATGGGCCGTACAACTCGCTCTGCATCAGATGTTCCACCACCGTC
>CAMAWS010000387.1 GCA_945861845.1 Candidatus Sulfopaludibacter sp. SbA3
CCACTGGCCGAGGCACAACAGGCATCACCGCCGCAGCGAGCCACTGCCGCATCGCCGTCGTCTGCGCAACTGGCGGCCGAAGCCGAGCCATTGTCCGCCGACGTGGAAGTCTTGACCGTCGAGAACGCCGGCTCGGATTTCATGGTCGACGTCTTCAAGTCGCTGGGCATCGAGTATATCGCTTCGAACCCGGGCTCGAGTTTCCGCGGCCTTCAGGAATCCTTCATTACCTACGGCGGCAATCGCAGCCCCGAATGGTTGACCTGTTGCCATGAGGAATCGTCGATCGCGATCGCCGACGGCTACTACCGGGTTTCCGGCAAGCCGATGATGGCCATGGCGCACGGGACGGTCGGATTGCAGCACGCGTCCATGAACATCTATAACGCCTACGTCGCGCGTAATCCCGTCTACATCGTTCTCGGAAACGCGCTCGACGCGGACGCCCGCCGACCGGGCGTCGAATGGAATCACAGCGTTCAGGACTGCGCGTCCATGGTTCGCGATTTCATCAAGTGGGACGATACGCCGGTTTCGCTTACACACTTCGCTGAGTCCGCCGTACGCGCCTACAAGCTTGCGATGACGGTGCCAATGGGGCCTGTGGTTATCGTCGCCGACGGCGACCTGCAGGAGAACGCCGTCAAAGATCGTTCCAAGCTGCGTATTCCGAAGCTGACGTTGACGAGTCCTCCCACCGGCGACCCAGTCGCGGTCGCTGAAATTGCGAAGCTGCTCGTCGCGGCGGAAAATCCCGTGATCATCGCCGGCCGCGTTGCCCGCTCGGAACAAGGAATGAAGCTGATGGTGGAGCTTGCCGAAACGCTGCAAGTGCCTGTGCAGGGCGGCGGACGCAACATGCCGAACAGGCATCCGCTTGCCGGTGGCGGCTCGCTCGCCAACGCGGACGTGATTCTGGGCCTGCAGGTCGATGATCTCTGGGGAGCCACTCACGATTTCCGCGACCAGCAGGAACGCTCCTACGAACCGATTACCAAACCCGGCGCGAAGATTCTCAGCATCTCCCCCAACGATCTCTATACGAAGAGCAACTACCAGGACTTCCAGCGGTACCAGGAAACCGACATCGCGATTGCTGCCGACGCCGAGGCGACGCTGCCCACCTTGATCGAAGCCTGCAAGCGGCTGATCACCGCGGATCGCAAACGTGTCTTTGAAGAACGTGGCAAGAAGATCGCTGCCGCAAACGCTCAGGCGTTGGTTCGTGCGCGCACGGAAGCGACAAACGCCTGGGACGCGAGTCCGATCTCGACAACGCGCATGTCGGTCGAACTATGGCAAGCAATCAAGGATAAGGACTGGGCACTGGTCGGGGGCGGAGGTTCCCGTCTGTGGAACATTGATAAGTTCCACCAGACAACAGGCGGAGGCGGTGCAGGCGCGGTGGGTTCGAGTCTTCCCGTCGCGGTAGGCGCCGCGCTCGCTCACAAGAAGTTCGGCCGCCTGTGCGTCGGGATTCAGAATGATGGCGATCTCATGTATGCGCCCGGAGCGCTGTGGACGGCCGCGCACCATCGCATCCCAATGTTGCTGGTGATGCATAACAACCGCGCCTATCACCAGGAGGTGATGCACCTGCAGCGGATGGCCAATCGCCGCCAGCGCGGTATCGGCAATGCTGGCATCGGCACGACCATCACGGATCCGAACATCGATTACGCGACGCTGGCGCGAAGCATGGGTCTCTATGGAGCCGGGCCGATTACCGATCCGAAAGACCTCGGACCCGCCCTGCGGACCGCGGTCGAGCGGGTCGAGCGCGGTGAACCAGCGCTGGTCGATGTTGTCAGTCAGCCGCGATAATTCAGGAGGCCGGGTGCACGCGATTCGTTATAACGAGTGAACTGTCCCGTTGCCACCCGATAACCTGCAACCCGTCCGATCGCTCTCAACGTCGGATTTGGGCCGCTGTACCCCCGCGCCGGTAACCTTCCCGCTTTCGGGACGTATGTAGAGGAAAAGGACAGGAGAGGAGTTCGGGATGAGGATCGCCGTCGTTATGATGACTCTAGTTGCGAGCTTGGCTGTGGCTGCCGCCCTTCAGGTTGTCGCTCCTACCTCGGCGCAGGTCGCGATCAAAACAACCCTGGTCGGGCCGGTCGAGGAACTCGGCCGCTTCCTTTTCTGGGATCCTATCCTCTCAGGAACTCGCGATGTCGCGTGTGCCAGTTGTCACCACCCGGATTTTGCATGGGCAGACGGCCGAGCGTTATCCATTGGCCCCGGTTCAGTAGGATTGGGGCCGGCACGCAGGGACACGACAGCCGGCGCAATTCCGGTCGTCCGGCGGAATTCTCCAACGGTTCTCAACGTAGCGTTCAATGGATTGGATGACAATGGCCGCCGCCGGAGGCAACGACAGCAGTTCGATGGAACCGTCGCCTCAGTCGATCAGGCGAACGCCCCAATGTTTTGGGACAATCGCCTGCGGAGCCTGGAAGCCCAGGCGCTCGAGCCGATAAAGGCTTTTGAAGAGATGCGCGGGACGGCTTATCCGGAGGAACAGGCATTAGACGCCGTTGTGGCTCGGCTGCAGGCGATTCCGGAGTATGTGAACCTCTTTGAGCGCGCCTTTCGTTCCCGAACCGTTACTGCCGAACGCCTGGGCCAGGCGATCGCGGCATTCGAGCGGACGCTTATCGCCATGAACAGCCCGTTCGACAGGTTCCGCGCCGGGGATACCGCGGCGCTCAACGCCCAACAGCGTCGTGGCATGGAGTTGTTTGACCAGGTTGGTTGCGATCGATGCCATGAAGGAGCGATGTTTTCCGATTTCGACCTGAATGCGGAAGGCGTGCCCGAGCATCCATTGCTGAAGACGCCGGATGCCGGCGACGGCCGCTTCCGTTTCCGCACACCCACCCTGCGCAACGTTGCCCTGACGGCGCCGTATATGCACAACGGTACGCTGGCAACTCTCGAAGACGTGCTGCGCTTCTATGACAACGGCCGGTCCGAAAATCCGAACGTGTCGAACAGCCGACGCAGGCAGGACTCGAACGGGCTTGCTCGTCTGTCCGGAAGCTTCCAGCGTGTAGACGACATGGGCGAGAGCGAAATGCGCGACATCGTTGCATTTCTTGAAGCTCTAACCGATCTGAACTTCGATCGCACCATCCCCGCCCGCGTGCCCAGCGGGCTGAAGCCTGGCGGCCTCATCCGCAATCCCTAAATCGCCCGGCGAGACGGAAGTTAAGCCTCTCTGCAAATCAGGATGCCGACCCATTTACCAAGGAATATAATGCCAGCATGGCGCGTGGCTGGGAAAGTAAGGGTGTCGAGGAACAGATCGCCGCACGAGAGGCTGAACTTCAAGGATCAAAAAAGCCTCCCGCTGATCGCGCCGAGGTTGCTCGCCGGAACAAACGAGATGGACTGCTGCTTGCTCGGGCCCGGACTATAAGCGCCATGGAAGCCACCAGAGACGAACGGTATCTCACCATGCTGCAGAGTGCGCTTGCGCATCTCGATTCCGAGATCGCGGAACTCGAACGTTAAACGCTTCATGTTGAAAGCCCGAATGCGGCATTCATGACTGCATCCCTCCCGTGAAGTGTTTGATTTTTATATGCTAATATAGCCGTTTTATCATCTATGGAAAATTTCACTCCTGAAGCCGCGCCGTCACTGGATTTCATACGGGCCAAAGTAGCCGAGGACGTCAAAGCCAATAAGAACGGCGGTCGTGTGCACACGCGGTTCCCTCCCGAACCCAACGGTTATTTGCATATTGGGCACGCGAAAGCGATGTCCCTGAATTTCTTCATTGCCGCAGAGAACAATGGATTGTGCAATCTTCGCTTCGACGACACGAACCCCGCCAAAGAGACGGTCGAATTCGAGCAGTCGATCATGGAGGACGTCCG
>CAMAWS010000388.1 GCA_945861845.1 Candidatus Sulfopaludibacter sp. SbA3
TGCACCTGGATCTTGAAACCGGCGTCGGCGATGTCACGGTTTTCCTGCCCCAGCGCATGAAGGCTACCATCGAAGCAACCGTGGAACGCCCCGCATTCGAAGCCCAGCGAATTTTCTCGGATTTCCCCGTGGGCGCTGCGGTTGGAGCAGCCCGCCGCGGCTCTGCGCTGGCGCCGAGAACGCAGGCTCCAGCCCGCTCGCAGACAATCCTCAACGGCGGCGGCAATTCCATCAAGCTGCACACGTCACTAGGTAAGATCGAAATCAGGAAGCAGTAGCCCCGGGCGAGTCCTAAATATGCGCCTTTGGATGTGGGCTTCCAAGCGGACACCCCTTATAATTGCCCGCAATTCTCCAGGCATAAAGGAGCAAAACACCATGTCTTTTCTAACGACGCGCCGTTTCCATCGCAGTCTTCTGCTGGCGCTGATTGCGGTCGTAACCCTCTGCACGGTCGTGGAGGCGCAGACGCTGCCCCAGGGCGTCCGGCAGGGGCCGTCCCTGGCGGGGATTACCGAATACACATACCCGAATGGACTGCGAGTCCTCCTTCTTCCCGACTCCGGCAGCAACACGATCACGATCAACATCACGTATCTGGTCGGTTCGCGTCATGAAGGCAACGGCGAGACAGGCATGGCTCATCTGCTCGAGCACCTGAATTTCATCAAGAGCACGAACGACCGGAACATCAAGAAGGAACTTGAAGACCACGGCGCTCGATGGAACGGCACAACGTGGTTCGACCGCACGAACTACTTCGAGACGGTCAATGCGTCCGATGAGAACCTCCGGTGGGCGCTCGGACTCGAGGCCGAACGCATGGTCAACATGCGGATCGAAAAAGAATTGCTCGATACGGAAATGACGGTGGTTCGTAACGAGTTCGAGAGGGGCGAAAACAGCGTCGCTGGAGTGCTGGAGGAGCGGGTGTTCTCCACGGCGTACCTCTGGCACAACTACGGCAAGTCCACCATCGGCTCGCGCGCCGACATCGAGCGAGTGCCGATCGACCGTCTCGCCGGGTTCTACCGCAAATACTACCAACCAGACAACGCCGTGGTGACGATTGCCGGACGGATCGATTCGGCGCAAACACTTGCACTGGTGGCAGGCACCCTCGGCGCGATTCCACGCCCCACGCGGCAACTGGACGAAACATACACGATTGAACCGGCACAGGACGGCGAACGTACAGTCGAACTTCGCCGCGTGGGCAGGGGCAAGAACCTCATCATGGCGTATCACACGCCCGCAATGGCCCACCCGGACACTGGCGCGCTTGAAGTGATGGCGGGAATTCTTGCGGGGCGAGGCGGCACTGGACGGCTCGATAAGGCGCTCGTCGATACAAAGAAAGCGCTATCCGTTGGAATGTCAGTGGAAGAGCTTCACGACCCGGGGATCGCCCTGCTAACCGCAACACTCAGCGACGACCAGTCGATCGAGGAAGTGAAGAAGATCGTACTGGACACCGTGGCTGGCCTCACACGCGAGCCCCCCAGCGAGGAAGAAGTGGATAGAGCAAGGACCCGGATAATTCAGGGCATGGACCGGACCTTCGCCAACTCGCAGCAGCTTGCGATGCAATTGAACGACGTCATCGCCAACGGCGACTGGCGGCTCCTGTTCACGAACTACGAGGAGGTCAAGCGCGTCACGGCGGAGGACGTGACGCAGGTCGCGAAGACCTATTTCAAGGATTCGAATCGCACCGTTGGCATTTTTATTCCGGAAGCAGCGCCAGACCGCACGACCGTGCCGGCGGCGCCCGCCATGGACGCGCTTCTGACTTCCTACACCCCGGACATCAAGGTGGAGGCTGGCGAAGCGATCGATCCGGCGCCGGCAAACATCGAGAAACGGATCACGCGCGCGACGTTGCCGGGCGGGTTCCGGCTGGCGTTGCTGCCCAAGGGCACGCGAGGTAACCGCGTGCAGGCGTCTCTGACCATCCGCTTCGGCGATGAGCGTTCGCTCGCCGGACAGAGCGCCATTGCCCAAATGACCGATACGCTCCTGATGCGCGGCACCAGGAACAAATCCCGGCAACAGCTTCAGGATGAAATGCAGAAACTGAATGCGGCCATCAATGTCGGCGGGGGCGGACTCGCCAGCGTTACGGCTTCGATCTCCACGACAGCGGAAAACCTGATTCCCGCAATGCAACTCGCCATGGAAATTCTCCGCGAGCCGGCCTTCCCGGCATCAGATTTCGACCAGATACGTAAACAGCGGATCGCACAGATCGACCGCGGCCGCACGGAACCTGGGCCGCTCGCATCGCAGGCGCTTCAAAGCAACCTGAGTCCCTATCCGCGAACCGACGTGCGGCACATCCGCACGATCGACGAAGAAATCGAAGATATTAACAAGGTTACACTCGACGACGTGAAGCAGTTCCACCAGAAGTTCTATGGCGCATCTCAAGGCGAGCTCGTTGTCGTGGGCAGGTTCGAAACCGCAGCCATAGAAAAAGCAGCAGCCGAACTGCTCGCGTCCTGGAAGAGTCCCAGTTCCTACCAGAGGATCGTCAATAGCTACAAAGAAATTCAACGCATCAATACCAAGATCGAGACGCCGGATAAAGAGAACGCGCAGTTTTCCGCAGGCCTTCGCCTGCGCATGCGCGACAGCGATCCGGACTACCCCGCCATGGTGATGGCCAATTACATGTTCGGCGACGGAATAACCGCGCGCCTGCCGGACCGAGTGCGAAATCGCGAGGGCCTTAGCTACAGCGTCTCTTCCAATTTCACCGCACCCGCCGAAGGTGACGCGGCAGCGTTTTCAGCTTCGGCGATCTCGAATCCCGCGAACACACCAAAAGTCGAGGCCAGCTTCATGGACGAACTCGCCCGAACGCTCCGGGACGGATTCACTGCGGCGGAACTCGCTACCGCAAAGCAGGCGCTTCACGATGACAGGGTCGGCTCCCGGTCCGGCGACGGGGGAATTCTGAACCTGATATCGGCGCGGGAACAATACAACCGCACGCTCGCCTGGGACGAAGAAATGGACAAGAAGCTCGAAGCCCTGACCCTGGACCAGGTGAACGCCGCATTCCGGCGTCACGTCAATGCCGCCGCGATTTCCATCGTTAAAGGAGGAGACTTCAAAGCCGCGAAGGTCTACGAGTAGACGCTGCATGGAGAATCGCACACAATGGAAGCCGCGAGCGTATTCTTCGATCCTCTCTCCGCGACGGGCGACGACCCTGAGCATTCGAAGGATGAGAGACGGTTTGTTACCTTCGGCATGTCCTCGTCGGGGAGACTTCTAGTGGTGGCTCATGCCGCGAAAGGCGACGCCATCCGCATCATCAGCGCACGGCTGACCACTTGGACAGAAAGGGAGATCTATGAAAAAGGTTAAAAAACATGCTCCGGACGAACTGCGACCTGAATACAAGAGGTCGGATTTCGGCGCATTGGTCCGCGGAAAATACGTCGAGCAACTCCGAGAGAAGTCGAACGTAGTCGTGCTTGACCCACGAGTCGCGGAATTCTTCCCGAACGCTGAGTCCGTGAACTCCGCTCTTCTGTCGCTGGCGGAGGTTGCCAAGCGATCAGCGCGCCTTCCCCGGTCGCGTGCCCGCCGGTCGGCCTGAAACTGGTTCGCGCCGGTAGGCTGTGGCCCGAGACTCCCTGCACGCCCAGGCCGGAGTAGATGGCGCGGGCATATTCGAGAACGAGCCCGCCCGCGTTTGAAGCCACATTTCATCCTGAAAAAAGCAGTTGAACCGCCAAGACGCCAAGTTCGCCAAGCATCACGAAGGGCATCTTAGGTTTTTGGCGCTCACCAATAAGGTGATGTCGATAAATTCACAGAAACCCTGGTGCTGCTTGGCGTTCTTGGCGTCTTGGCGGTTCAAC
>CAMAWS010000389.1 GCA_945861845.1 Candidatus Sulfopaludibacter sp. SbA3
ATGAGGGTGGGATTTAAGAGACTACTCCACTTGCTTTCGGAGTATGGAGACGATTTCTTTTCCTCCGAACGCGGTTTTCGACACGGTCACGCCCACAAAGGTGAATCCTGACGCGGCCGCTTCCTGCAGCTCTTTTTGCATCGTCGAAGTCTTTGTCGTGGCGAGAAGCTTGTAGTCATAGCCGCTTTTTGGAGCTGTTTCTCCGTTCCGCTCCAGGATGACCACGATTTCTTCGCCACCAAAAGCCGTTTTAAAAATCGTCTGGCCGCGGTATTGGAAGCCTTGAAGACCGGCTTCCTGGAGTTCTTTTTCCATCGTGGAGGTCTTTTGTGTCGCAAGCAGCTTGTATGAGTATTTTGCCGGCGCCGCCTCTGATTTCGACATGATGACAGCCACCTCGTTACCTCCCACACCCGTCTCTCCGCCCATCACTCCTTGAAAGTGATAGCCGGCCGCCGCGGCGTCGTTCATTTCCTTCTCCATGGTGGAGGTTTTGCTGGTGGCGAGAACGCGGTAATCTTCGGCGGCCCAGCTAAAGGCCGCTGAAACCATCAGGCTCATCAAAATCAGGCATGCTCTTTTCATAATGAAACCTCGCTCGAAAAATCTGAACTACTCCTCGTCCTCTTCTTCCGCTCCAGCGCCGGCCTTGGCCGCGGAGATTATTTTATCGGCGAGGTGGGCAGGGACTTCGTCGTAGTGGCTGAACTCCATGGTGTAGCTGCCGCGCGCGCCTGTCTTTGAAGTGAGGTCCGAGGCATAAGTGAGCACTTCCGAAAGCGGGACCTGCGCTTTGATGATGGTGTTGTGGCCGAGCACTTCCATGCCCTGAACGCGGCCGCGGCGGCTGTTCAGGTCGCCCATCAGGTCGCCTGCGAACTCGTCGGGGCCAACCACCTCGACGTTCATGACCGGCTCGAGCAGTATGGGTTTCGCTTCGCGGATAGCCTTCTTGAATGCCAGGGACCCGGCAATCTTGAACGCCATTTCCGAAGAGTCCACATCATGGTATGAACCGTCGTAAAGGATTACGCGGATATCCACGGTCGGAAATCCTGCGAGTACGCCCTTCTGGCGTGATTCCTGAATGCCTTTTTCGACCGCCGGTATGAAGTTGCGCGGAATTGAACCGCCGAAGATTTCATTCACGAATTCGAAATCGCCACCGCGTGGCAGGGGTTCCATCCGGATCTTGCAGTCGCCGTACTGGCCGTGGCCGCCGCTCTGTTTCTTGTGTTTGCCCTGGACGTCGGCCTTGCCCTTGATCGTTTCGCGGTACGGAACTTTTGGAGGATGAATCGCAACTTCCACGCCGTACCGTCTTTTCAAGCGTTGGACGGAAAGTTCCACGTGCATCTGGCCCTGTCCGGAAAGCAGGAACTCTTTTGTCTGGGGCTCCCGCGTGTACCGCAGTCCGAGGTCTTCGTCCATCAGCTTGTGAATTGCCGTGCTGATCTTGTCTTCGTCGCCGCGTGACTTGGGTTCGATGGCAAATGCGATGACCGGCTCAACCCATTTCACTGGCGGATACGTGATCTGGTGAGTCTTGTCAGTCAACGTGTCGCCCGTCTGTGTTTCCTTGAGTTTCGCTACAGCTGCAATGTCACCGGCGTGAACCTTTGCCACCGGTATGAATGTTTTTCCTTGAAGCACGAGGAGCTGGCCTATGCGTTCTGTAGTGCTACGGTTGACGTTGTAGGGTTGGATTTCGGTCGTGAGCACGCCTGAATAAACACGGAACAGGGAAAGCCGTCCTGAAAATGGATCCGAAAAAGTCTTATAGACGAACGCCGAGAAGTGCTCGGTGTCGGCTATCTTGCGTTGGACTTCCTTGCCCTGCGGGTCCGTACCGTTCACTGTGCCGCGATACAAGGCGTCGGGCATCAGGTCCACAATTGCGTTCAGCAGGGGCTGAATACCGATGTTGGCAGTCGCCGCCGTATAGAGGACCGGGTAGAGCTTCCCCTCGATGACTTGCTTTTTCAGGCCGGAGATCAGTTCATCGTCCGAGAGCGTGCCGGAATCGAAGAACTTCTCCATCAGCTTCTCATCGCTTTCGGCCACGGCCTCCACCAGCTTCTCCCGGTACTCTTTGGCCGTGTCCGCCAGGTCCCCTGGAATCGGGCCTTCCGTGGACTTGCCGCTCGCGTCACCTTCGTACGTGTGCGCCTTCATATGAACCAGGTCGATGACGCCCTTGAACTTCTTTTCCGCGCCGATGGGGATCTGCATTGGCACGCACTGGCGGCCAAGTCTCTGCTGCACCGATTCCAGCGACCGGTCGAAGCTGGCAGTGTCCCGATCCATTCGATTAATGACGATAATCCTGGGGAGCTGAAACTCCTCGGCGTAAGCCCAGGCCTTTTCGGTCTGGACCATCACGCCGGAAACCGCATCCACCACGACGACAGCGCCGTCGGCAACGCGCAAGGCGCCCCGCGCTTCCTGGATGAAGTTTCCGAAGCCGGGCGTATCGAGCAAGTTGATCTTGTTCTTGTTCCATTCGCAGGCGGCAAGTTTCGCGCCTATGGTGATCTTGCGATCGATTTCCTCATCGTCGTAATCGGTAGGCGCATTGCCATCATCCACGCGGCCAAGCCTGTTGGTTGCGCCCGTATCGAAGAGCATCGCGGATATCAATGATGTCTTGCCGCCGCCACCGTGTCCGATGAGGCCGACGTTGCGGATGTTCTTACCCTCGTATAGGTTCACGATAATTGCTCCCTATCGCTCGAAATTTCATGAGCGGCTGCGAATGCAAGCCCGTTAGGGCGCAGCCATCAATTCATTGTGGGGACTGGACCCGAAATCTAGCACATTCGTCCTTGAAAACACTACCCTTGGGACGATAGTCTCATCCCGTGCTCCCCACGAATTTCCTGATTGTCAGCCTTCTTGCACTGTCCCTGACGCTTCCCAATGGCATCCGGCTTATCGAACTTCCGCCGGCGGGGGAGTCCGTGGAAATCGTCGCCGGTTATGAAACCGGCCCGAGTGCGCCATCCTCGCCATCCGAAACCATGCGAAGGTTGGCCCTGAACGCCTATGCGGCCGGAGGCAGCGTCGAAGAACTGAAAGAGTCTGGCCGGACCGGATTTCGTCTTCGGGTTCCAAGCTGGGCAATGCCTGCCGTGACAGCCGGGATTGCGGATTACTTCAGGCAGGTTCCTCGGCCCGCCGATCCGGCTGCAAGATCCGGCGGCGATTTTCGAACCCGCGTCGAAGCCGAAATCCGGACCGCACTGCTAGGCGCCGATGCAGACATTCCTGATTTCTCAACGGACCGCGCCTTTGTCGTCATTTCCGGAGCGGCTCCCATGGAGTTGACCCGGGAGCTCGGCTCCATCCCAAGGCGGGAGCCGCTCCGGCCAGTGGGCACGTCCACGCGGAGGCTTCCCGCGGAACGGACGTTGCGATTCAATCCAGACGGCCCGGACGGGAACACCGGCAGCGTCATCTTTGCTTCGCCGGTGCCGGGTGTGTATTACCGGGAGTGGTACTCCGTCCTTCTACTCGATAGCCTGATTCAGCGTGTCGTGCCCCTGAAGCTGGACACGTCGCTGCCGTTGTTTCTCGAACAGTTCTACTATCGAATCGAGCTTCCGGTGCCGGAGGGACAATTGCTGAAAACGGCCGAGGAGTCGTTCCTTCAGGAAATAGAGAGGCTCCAGTTCCAGCGCGCGGCTGCGGCAGACCTCGACGATGCCCGGGCCGACGCGCGCGCATATCTTCAAAGCGTTGGAGTGAGGGCATGGTTCGACAGCCATGGCATTCCCGAACGCCGGGAAGAAGGCCTGCAGTGGATCGAATCGTTCTCAGCCGACGACCTCCGCGCAACCGCCCGCGACCTGATCGTCGCCAATCGA
>CAMAWS010000390.1 GCA_945861845.1 Candidatus Sulfopaludibacter sp. SbA3
GGCCTTGCCCAAGCCGATGGATGGTGGCGTTCAAAGCCTGTTCGGTCGGTGGATCCAGGGCAGACGTCGCTTCGTCGAGCAACAGGATTGCAGGATTCCGGACGAGCGCCCGGGCGATGGCGATCCGCTGCTTTTCGCCGGCAGACAACTGGCTGCCACCTTCGCCCGCCACCGTGGAGTAGCCCGCAGGCAGCGAGCAGATCACGTCATGGATCTCGGCGGCGCGCGCAGCTTCGATAACCTCCTCGTCGGTTGCGTCCAGCCGGCCGAGGCGGATGTTATCAAGCAGGGTAAGGTTAAAAAGGAAGCTGTCCTGAAAAACGATACCCATGTGCCGGCGCAGCGTGTCGTTCGCCACGCTGCGCAGATCGTGGCCATCTATGAGCACGCTCCCCTCCTGCGGATCGTAGAAGCGCATGAGCAGGGTCAGCAGTGTCGACTTTCCTGATCCGCTCGGGCCGACTATGGCTACCGACGTCCCATGAGGCACACTCAGGTTTACATCACGAATATTGGGATGCGAAGGGTCGTACCCAAACGTGACATGGCGGAACTCAATCGATTTCTCCGGCCGGGGAAGCGCAACGACGCCAGGAACGTCTGCCAGGTGTGATGATTCGCCCAGCAGGTCCATAATGCGCTTCATCCCGAATGCTGCGGGAGCGAGGTTCGGCAGGTACTGCGTCACGTAGAGCAGCGAGTAACTGAGCGTTAAAAAGAGAGCCTGGAATGCCACCAGGGTGCCGATCGTGATGTTGCCGGCATATGCAAAAGTGGCGCCTGCCGACATTGTCACAACCAGCAGCAAGAGAACCCCGACAACCGTCGATCGCTCCAGCAGCGCGCCGAGGAGTTCAGCCCGATTGCTTGATCGCTTCAGGTCCGCGTTACGGTCAAGGAACGCCGACGTCGAAAACCGCTCGAGCGAGAATGCTTTCACCACCGCCTGGGCCGCAACATTCTCCTGCAGGGCTATCATGATCTTGTCGTCCCTGGTCTTTCTTTCGTAGCTGGCATCGGAGACTTTCGGAACCAGGGCTCGCGGCACCAGCAGGAACCACGGCCAGATCAGGAGCGCGATTACCGCAAGGCGCCAATCGAGGGCGATCAGGATGACTGTGGCGACAATACAGTTGAGCGCGGGCAAAATACCCCGCTGCACTGCCGTCGTTACGGCGTTTTCAACCGAGGCGAGGTCCGTGGAGAAGCGTGACAGGATTTCGCCGGTTCGCGTGCGGGCGTAGAAGGCAGGCGACAGCTCCTGAAGGTGCTCGAACATTCCAGCGCGGATGTCGCTCAGCACGCCAGCCTGCAGTCCGGAGAGAACGTAATCCCGGAACAGTCCTCCCACCGAGACGATAATTCCCGCTACGGCCAGGAACCCCAGTGCCATCGCCAGCGTGCGCTGGTCTCTCTCGATAAGGCCCGAATCGATGATGAACTTGAGGCTGAGGGGAATGAGAGCGGCCAGGAGGCTTTCAAGAACCAGCAGCAACGCAAGGAGCATGGACTGGCTGCGATATGGGCGCAGGTAGCCGAGGATGGCTCGAACGAAAACTGGAATGCCTGTTGTGGATGTGCTCATCGGGCGACATTCTACACTGTCAGTTTGAATCTTCGCAGAGCCTAATCCCGTCGGTTAAGATTTTGAAATTGGACAAATCCTGCATCTCAAATCCAAGATCCGAAATCGTAAATTGGACTGAGCCATGGCTCGTGGCTCATGCGGTCCAATCTGATATTTCGGGATTTCGGATTTGAGATGCAGGATTCGTCCAATTTCAAAATGCTGATGACGAAACGAACCCTGAAACCTTACTGAGGGGTTACTAAAACGACTTCGCCCGGCTTGACGAGTTTGAGTTCTTCGCGGGCAAGTTTTTCGATGGCTCCGGGATCGGTGCGGAGGGATTTTATTTCTTCGGTCAGTTGGAGATTTTCGGCTTCGATGGTCGCAATCTCGGACTGGATGCCGGAGAGTCTCTGCGACTCGCCGTGAACCTGAAGAGCGCCTTTATCGTTGAAGAGCGCCAGGAACAGGGTGGCCGCCGTCAAGAGTCCGAAAACGCCAAGTGCGATTCGTACCAGCAGTCCCTGCATCAGGTTTCGGTTATCCACTTTCTTCCGTGCTCCAAAAGCGTGTCCAGATCCGACGTTGTCGTGGACTCCGCGTAAAATCTGACAACCGGTTCAGTGCCCGACGGTCTCATCAGCACCCAGCTTCCATCGTCGAATAGAAGCTTCAATCCGTCCATTCGATTCTGCTGAACCACCCGCCGGCCGTGAAAATCCTTCACGTCCGATGCGATTTTTTCTTTCACCCTGGCGCCGATCGCAGGATCGAGCGTGATATTCAGGCGGCGATTATACACCGCGCCTACACGAGAAAAAAGGGCAGATAGTTGATTTTTCAGTGATTTCCCGCGGCTCGCCACCATTTCGGCGATAAGCAGGCATGCGAGTATCCCGTCCTTTTCCGGAACGTGCCCGCGAATGGACATGCCTGCGCTCTCCTCGCCGCCAAGAATAATCCGGCCTTCCTTTATGTATTCGCCGATGTACTTGAAGCCCACGGGAGTTTCGAGCAACTCAAGCCCGTGAAGTTTTGCGACGCGGTCCATAAGATGGCTTGTGGCGACAGAGCGGGCCACTCCGCCGCGCCAGTTGCGGCTTTCAACCAGGTAATCCACGAGCATTGCGAGCAGCTCATTGGGATAAATAAAGTCACCGCCCTCGTCGAGAATGCCGAAGCGGTCCGCATCCCCGTCGGTGGCGAGCCCGAGCTGGAGGTTGTTTTCCCGCATGACGATTTTCAGATCGGCGAGTTGCTCGTCCGCCGGCTCGGGATGATGGCCGCCGAAGAACACGTCGCGCTCCGTGTGCAGCGTCATTACCGGAATGCTGTGGTCTCGAAGCAGCCCGTCCAGATAGCCGGAGCCGGAGCCGTGCAATGCGTCATAGGCTAGCTTGAGGCCGGCGTCCCGAATCTTCTTCAAGTCGACCTTGGTCGCGAGGTCGCTCAGATATGCCGGACCGATGTCAACGCGCTGGATCAGGCTGTCATCTGGGGGAGCCGTGAAAAGCCAGTTTGACGCCTGGAGGCTTTCGATTTCTCTTTCAACTTCACCCGTCACGTCAGGCAATGCCGGCGCGCCATCGGATGTCGAAAACTTCAGCCCGTTGTATTCTCCGGGATTGTGGCTGGCGGTGATGTTGATTGCGCCATCCAGCTTTTCGTTTACAACGGTGAACGCAACTCCCGGTGTGGGCACGGCTGTCGAGCAGAGCCTGGCCCGGATATTCCGGGACGAGAGCACGCGGGCCACTTCGAGGCCAAAATGTTCGGAAGCGAAACGCGTGTCGTAGCCCACCAGCAGGACCGGCGAAGGTTTGCGCCGCTGCACGAATCGGCCGATGGCCTCGGTCGCGATCCGAACGTTGGCATATGTGAATTCGTCGGCGATAATGGCTCGCCATCCCGAGGTGCCGAATTTGATCTTTGCGCCCATCAGGACATCTTAAAAGTTATGACTGACAAAATCATTGTGTTTGTGACGTGCGAGACAAGGGAACAGGCCGAAAAGATTGCCGTGGCAGTGGTGACGGAGAAACTCGCCGCGTGCGTCAATACGTTGCCGGGCGTCCGGTCGTGCTACGTGTGGGAAGGAAAGCTGACGTGGTCCGATGAAGTGCTGCTGTTGATAAAGACAACGCGTGGCCGGTTCGGGCAATTGAAGGATCGAGTGAAGGCAATGCACAGCTACGACGTGCCGGAGATCGTTGCGGTGGGCATCGACGATGCGAATGCACCGTATGCTGATTGGATCGATCGGGCTGTGGGCTAGCCGACAGCCTGTGGGCGC
>CAMAWS010000391.1 GCA_945861845.1 Candidatus Sulfopaludibacter sp. SbA3
CGGGGCTAAAGCCCCGCGCCCACGGAAAGACTCAACGCCGGTTCGAAGCCGACGATGGATCAGGTATGTTATTGCCAGGCGCCCGCGAATACGGTATCAAAGCGCCGATTGCGGTGCCGGGAGAAAGCACCTCGCCCGGGTGCAGTGGAGCCAGAATCGTGATTTGGCCGTCCGCCGGGCTCGTGATCGTGAGATTTCCGATTTCCTTCCTTAGGTCATGGAGTTGTTTGTAAAGGTTCGTCAATTCTGTACGTTCGAGCCGGTCCTTCACGGCTGAAAGCCGCAGTTCGGTGAAATGAATACGGGATTCGAGCGCCTGCTTTTTCAATGCCAGTTTTCGGGTGTCGAACTGGACCAGTGGATCGCCAGGGCGCACTTCCATGTCCTCCGTTGCGTAAACATCCCTTACTTTGCCTCCGGTTTCGGAAACAATCGCTATGGCTGCTCCTTCTGCACGAATAATTCCGGGAGCGCACACCCATATTCTCAGCTGTGTCCGGTAAGCCCACAGGCCTGCCACCATCACCAGCAGTGCCATTGCGTAAAACGGTTTCTTAGCCCAGAGCCACTGCAGTGAAACGTTTATGTTCATCGAACGGTACCCCCCAATCCTGCCTGTTCGGCGGGCAGGGAAAAAAGAGCGGCAGTCCCATGCATCGATCCGTTGGTTGAGGTGGGCCAGCAGTAGGATTTGGTTGAGGGCGGGTTTTCGTTCGAGAACGAAAAGGAAATAGACGAGAGACTGGTTGAAAAAAACGAGGCAGGACCGAGGATCGTCAGGAGGACTGCCGCCAGCAGCGCCTCCAGGAAGAGGCGGCCATTGGGAGCCGGGAGTCAGTATCTTGTAGCAGGACGCAATCACGCGGCTGCTATTGCACGAATAACTCCATCATCAAATCAGCAGGTTAGTTGCAGCAAGTCCGTCTTAACCGCGAAATCCGCGGCTTTTTGTCGATGTTTTCCCGATAAAGAGGACGAGTGCGCCCGGAGAGAGTCGAACTTCCGACAACCGGATTCTAAGGTTTGTTGTAGGCTGGATTTATTAATTATTTCTATCACTTGCGTGGGACAACTGACATCTAATGAGGTCAAGATCCGTTGCCTGTGGCAACTTTGGATTTCAGCGCAACAACCGAGCAAAGTTACTTACAGAAGGAATTTGCCAGCGGAAACTGATGAATGTGAGATGTGAGGGTACTCGCTATCTCCGACTACATAGCGACCTTCAGCGAGAATCTGCTGTATTTTTTTCTGCCCAGTGACGAAATCCTGGTTCGATCCGATAGTGATCTCAGCGAGTGCAATCAGCTTGTTGTTCCTAACCGGCACTTCGATGTATGGAATTTCCTTACCCGACCCTGCCCTCCATTTTGGCTCGACGATAGCGTCACGGTGAATGAGAGTGACGCGGCGAACTTCTTGTTCACGACTCCACCTTGCTTGCTTGGCAACAAGGGAATGAGCCGCTGCAACATTGTGCAGCGCGGTCGACGGAACGCGAACGGCTGTTGCTGCACTCGTTCAGGCTAGATTCGGTGGTTCGACCGAGTGGCCGGGGGTTGAGATGAACCGAGGAAGAACTGTTCATTTTCGTGGTTTGTCGGGCTAGCAAGGAGAAGTGTATTGCACGAACCTTAAATTACTTCTGTATTGAACCGTTCAAATCTTCCTGTTTCCATACCCATATGTCCGATGAAGCCAGCAAGCGAAGCCGCGATATAGATGACGTGATACGCGAGGAACGCGCACGCGGCAAGAAGCACGTTGACACGGAGGCAGAAGAGGAACGCCGACAATTACGAGCGGACTATTTGAGACTGGCGAAGGAAGTGGACTACGAAGAAGATTTCTTGAATGCTATTTCCGCCCTCGGGTTAACTCCGGAGCAGACCCAGAGCGCCCTGAGCGCTTGGCGCGAGATGAAGCGACAGCGTCATTAACCGCTTCGTGAAATGCGGTGAGGCGCCGTTTTCGTTCCTCACGGGGAAGTCCTTCAAGCATCTGCATCGAAACATCGGTAAGCTTTTCTACCGATTCTTCCAATGTCAGTTCTTTGCCGCCTAATGGTTTCTTGTCAGAGTGTTTCATGCTCGCCACGTCCAGCTACTATGCGAGACAAGCGTACGATGATGCTGAGACGGGTATCAATTGAAATATAGAGAGCTTGTAGGGCGAGAAAGACGCTTCTTCAGGCACCAGAATCAGGACAGGAGTTGTGACTGTCACGTAACTCACCCCGTAAATAGAACATTTGATATGAAGTGCGCCCGGAGAGAGTCGAACTCCCGACCCTCGGATTCGAAGTCCGATGCTCTATCCAGCTGAGCTACGGGCGCGTCCTTGAGATTGTAGCCTCTTCCACCGTTTCGTCCAAAGGCTGATACAACGAAGGGTGGCTGCCCGCTGCCCGAATGCGGTGGCCAGTCACACGTGTGGTACCTTTATATTTTTCTCAGCAGATCGGAGCAGTATTCATGCGAGACATGGTCATCATCGGATCCGGCCCGGCGGGTCTTACTGCCGCGGTATATGCCGCGCGAGCGAATCTTCAGCCCCTTTTGATCGAAGGCAAGGAACCGGGCGGTCAACTGACGCTGACCACCATGGTCGAGAATTTTCCGGGATTCCCCGAAGGGATCATGGGCCCGCAGCTCATGGAAGACATGCGCAAACAGGCGCAACGATTCGGGGCCGAGATTGTAAACGGATACGTTCACGCCGTGAAGCTGACCGAACAGCCCTTCCGCGTCTACTACGGCGATAAGGAAGTGGAAGCCCGGACTGTCGTTATTTCCACTGGCTCGTCGGCAAAGCTGATCGGAATCAAGAGTGAACTGGACCTGATGGGGCATGGCGTATCCACGTGCGCAACATGCGATGGATTTTTCTTCCGTGGCAAGGAGATCGCCGTCGTTGGAGGCGGCGATTCCGCAATGGAGGAAGCCACGTTCCTGACCAAATTTGCGACCAAGGTCAGCCTGATCCATCGCCGCGACACGCTGCGGGCATCCAAGATCATGCAGGATCGTGCCCTGGCCAATCCCAAGATCCAGTTCGTCTGGAACACGGCGGTGGAGGAAGTGCTTGGGGACAAGGCAGCGGGCGTGAAGGGTCTGCGATTGAAGAATATAAAGTCCGAGGAGACTTCGGTTCTGAACGTTGACGGACTGTTCGTGGCCATCGGCCACAATCCCAATACTGAAATTTTCCGCGGCCAGGTCGACCTTGATAACCGCGGCTATGTCAGGACCCAGCCTTTTTCCACGCGGACAAACATTCCTGGCGTATTCGCCTGCGGCGACGTCCAGGACCCTACTTTCAAGCAGGCGATCACGGCTGCCGGCACAGGCTGCATGTCCGCCATCGAGGCCGAGAGGTGGCTGGAGCATTAGGCCGGATCAAATGAGTGAGGAAACCTACGAGAAGCTCTTCACGCTTGCTGAAGCCAACACGCTCCTTCCGAGACTGAGATCGGTCCTGGAAGACGTTGCCGAGGTCTGGAGCCGGCTCAGGGCGCTCCACCCCGAGATACAGAAAGCCCGCGACGCCGCCCCGTTCGATGGCTACAGCCCCTATGGAGTCGAGTACGTCGAGCGCGTGGCGCACCTTATGTTTCTTATCCATCAGATCAAGGAGATGGGCGTGGTGCTGAAGGATGTGGATAAGGGCCTGTGCGATTTTCCGTATATGAGAGATGGGCGCGTCGTGTACCTATGTTGGCACCTTGGGGAAGACAAGATCCAATACTGGCACGATATCGATAGCGGATTCGGCGGCCGCGAGCCGCTCGACAGCCGCGACAAGTAGTCCACAGCTTCCCTCAACCGAGGTACTCTGTGGGCGCGGGGCTTTAGCCCC
>CAMAWS010000392.1 GCA_945861845.1 Candidatus Sulfopaludibacter sp. SbA3
GTCCATATTTCGAACTTGTTGTCTTTCTCAATGGTGTAGGCCAGCAGTTTGCCGTCGGGCGAAACGGCTGGCTCAAATTCAACATTCTCGGTTCCGATAATCCTTGTTCCGTCCGATAGCACAAGGTTTGAATCGAGAAAGTGCCGGGGAACGATGATGCGGTCTTTCCATACTCCAATTCCGATGCGCCCCAACGGCATTCCGAACAGCGGCTGTGTCAGAGGCAGGATCTCCGACTCAACTAAATCGACGCGCCATAGCGAATAAGAGCCCGCCCGGTTCGTGAGATAGACAAGGTCCTTGCCATCCATTATCCATTCGAGGCTGAGCGGATTTTCCGCCGATCGATCGGCTACCAGAGGTC
Organism: Candidatus Sulfopaludibacter sp. SbA3; assembly: GCA_945861845.1. Classification (GTDB taxonomy): domain Bacteria; phylum Acidobacteriota; class Terriglobia; order 20CM-2-55-15; family 20CM-2-55-15; genus CAMBFR01. The sequence continues at coordinate 365 of CAMAWS010000392.1, forward strand.
TGGCCTCACCATTCACCACATTGATGGCCCAGACCTCTGCTCGCAACGCGAGTTGGCTCTTGATGAATCCCACCTGGACCGAATCCGGTGAAAAACGTGGAGAGTGCATCGTGATGTCCGGGTTGGCGTCTGCTTCCACGATTTGGCGGTCATCCTTGCCGTTCAGTTCGGCCAGCCAGAGCGCTCGATCGCGCACGAAAGCCGTTCTTCCGGATGTGGACCACGACAAGGAGGTTGCATCTTCCTTCAGGAGGCTTGTGGAATCCGCGTCGATCCGGAAGATAAATGTATCCCGGCCTCGCGTAAAAGTGATCGCCTTGCCGTCAGGGGTCCAGGCTGGAAAAGTCTCGGCTTCGGGGGTTGCCGTCACCTGACGCTTTGAGCTATCCGATGAACCGAGCAGCCATAGATCGCCCGAGGCAATGACCGCGTACCGGCTCCCATCGGGCGAGATCGAAACTTCCGTCTCGGTTCCCTCCAGGCTGTCCAGGCGGCTCACCCGGGGAACGTCCAGTGTGAAGCGGATCGGGCCGCCAAAGTTAAAAACGTACACGGCTGCGATGAGAATGGTGGCGGCAACTATGAGTGGAATGATCGGCAACCGCATAGGAATCATTACTATACAGGTTAGCGAAATCTCACGGAGCCAATTTGGAGAGGTGCGGTAAATGGAGAGCCGGTCCGGCCTACCGTTTCGTAATTAGGGGCGTCTAAATTCAGGCAATTGGGTTATAATGCCGCGGGGTTTCGGGACCGTTTCTCAGCGCACACTAACCAGCCGTTTATTAATTTCATACGTCTGTGTAAGACGCTTGCGGGGTTTGTATCTTGCTTCGCAGTCATACATATTTGTGCGGCCGGATGGATCGAGTGGCGTTTTGGATCGCGAAGAACCCCTAACTGGAATAGGAGGTTGAATATGCCGGTAGTGACGAAAGCCGCGAAGGGTGACAAGATTTTCAGTCATCCCACCATGTGTCTTCATTGCCATCTTATCGTGGAGATGTTTCACGAGCGCGGCGCCGATCCTGTCAAGGGATCCTGGGAATGCCCGCGGTGCGCCCATAAGTATCTCTTCTCTCACTGGAAGATCAAGAAGCAGGTACGGGGTAAGCCAGAAGCCGCATAACAGAATTCCGGAATTCGGATTTCGGATTTTAGGCACACTCGATTCGGTGCCAATTTCCGAAATCCGGACTTCGGATGCCCTCCATGCTTCCATCAAGCAGACGACTCTCTGTAACAATCGGAATACTCGTAGGACTGTTTCTTGCCGCGCTGGAAGCGACGGTAGTAGGCACCGCAATGCCTACGGTCGTTGCATCGCTGGGCGGCCTGGAAATTTACAGCTGGGTTTTTTCCGCCTACCTTTTAACGTCTACCGTCACGGTCCCGGTTTGGGGCAAGCTCTCGGACCTCTACGGAAGGCGGCCTTTCTACATTCTTTCGATCGTATTGTTTGTCCTGGGTTCAACGCTCGCCGGTTTCGCCCAAACCATGGGCCAGTTGATCGTTTTCAGAGCGATTCAAGGCGCAGGCGCGGGCGGCACGTTTGCCGTCGGCATGACCATCATGGCGGAACTCTACACGCCGTTGGAACGCGCGAAGATCCAGGGATACTTCGGAATGGTATGGGCGGTGGCAAGCATCCTGGGGCCACTGGTCGGCGGCTTCGTAACCGACCAATTGAGCTGGCGCTGGGTATTCTTCCTTAATATCCCCTTCGGCATCGCCGCCATTTTCATCATCGCGACGCAGCTTGTGGAAGACCGGTCGCATCTCAGTCAGCGCAAGCTCGACCTGTTCGGCATCGGGCTGTTCACCGCCGCAATGACTCTGCTGATGACGCTGCTGATCCGGAGTGAGACTTCATTCGATTTCAATTCGCCGATCACTTTCATGCTGCTTGGCGGCACGACCGTGTTTCTACTCATCTTCGTTTGGAGCGAGCGCCGGGCCGAAGACCCCGTCCTGCCCGCCGCCCTGTTTCGGCACCGCTTGTTCGGAGGCGCAGTTCTCAATGGTTTCCTAGGTTCCGCGGTGATTTTCGGCCTCATTTCATTCATCCCGCTTTTCGTGCAAGGCGTGCAAGGGAGCACCGCCACGGAAGCAGGCGGTGTGTTGACGCCCATACTGCTGGGATGGGTTGTTTTCTCAACGCTTGGTGGGAGGCTCCTGCTGCGATTCACGTTCCGGCAGATAATGCTGGCGGGCATGCTCACGATGTTTGCGGGATTCCTGCTGCTCGACACGATGACGGCAGAAACTGCCCGCACCGTCGTGCTCCGGAACTGTTTCATAGTTGGCGCCGGAATCGGGCTCACGACGATCACGTCCATGATCGCGGTTCAGCACGGCGTTGAACGGTCTCAACTCGGAATTGCCACTTCCACTTCCCAGTTTTTCCGCAGTATTGGAAGCGCGGTCGGTGTTGCGGTAATGGGAACCATCATGACTCAGCGCATGAACCAGCAGGTCGCGTCAGCGCCCGCCTTAGAGGGACTGAGGCAATTCGCCGAAAAGCCTGAAGCGCTTTTGCAACCGGCTGTCCGTGCGGGACTGGCGCCTGATCTGGTTCAGGCATTTCAGCAAATGCTCGCGAACTCGCTGCACTCGGTATTTGTGCTGTGCACGTTTATTTGCGGGGCCGCCGTCCTCACTTCGCTGCTGATGCCGGCAGAGCGCCTGGTTAATCCTGAATCGCGGCCGCTTGCCGAGGCGCCGGAGGCCACTTGATCCTGGCCGCTCGCTGCTGGAATCGTCTATCATCACCGAAGTCTTGAAGGCCGGAATTCCGTCACCGTCACCGGTGTACTTTCTCTTTGTAGCCTGAGTGTCTCGTTTCTATAATCCGGACCGAAATCGAGTTGAGGCTTGGTTTTGAGAGCAGGCAGGGAAGTCATATTTCGAATCAAAAATTGTTCGGTGTGGAGGAACCATATGAGATTGGATTTTGTTCGTAGAGCGTTGACGCTATTTTCGATGATGATCTGGCTGACCATGCCTGTATCTGCCCAATACACTCTTACACAAAGCAATAGTGATCGCCATGACGACGATGACGACCGCAATAAGGTAGTGATTACCCGGGTGACGTACGATACGGTCCTGAACCGGATCACCATCACCGGGGAAAAGTTTAGAGGGTCAAACGGAAACCGCGTGCCTTCGGTGCTCCTTGGAAGGCAACACCTGAATACGGTGGGGCCAGTCACACAGACGACAATCGTCGCGCAACTTCCATTGAATCTCGTTTCGGGGACCCATCTGCTCACGGTGTCGAATGGCAATGGGGAGTCACAATATTATGCAATGGATATTACGACTGGCATAAACGGTCAAACGGGCGCCACTGGTGCGACAGGCGCGACAGGTGCGGCCGGAGCCACCGGACAAGCTGGTGCGACAGGCGCGACAGGCGCAGCCGGAGCCACCGGACAAGCTGGTGCGACAGGTGCGACTGGTGCGACCGGCGCGACAGGCGCACA
>CAMAWS010000393.1 GCA_945861845.1 Candidatus Sulfopaludibacter sp. SbA3
GTGGCCGGTTCAATCCAGAGAGTTCCGGAAATCGAATAGCGGTCGTTAGGTCCGATTCCGCTCGCCATGATGATGGTGTTGCGATTGCGGTCGTTGAACTTCACCTTCCACGTCAGAACGTTGAAGATCTTTTCTTCGCCGTCCTTCTTGAAGGTGAACAACGAGAGGTTGGCCGGATCCAGGATTTCGAGCGGAAAGGTCGGAAGGTTGGTGGAACGGTTGAAATCGCCGATGTTGTAGCGGGTGCTTTCGAACGTAAGGGCCTTCTGCAGGCCGTCGCGGCCTTCCGCTGTGGATTCGTCAAAGGACTCGCGCCAGTAACTGCGGTAAAGCGGATCGAGAGGGACATCATCCACTTTGCGGACGTGACGAACACCGACGTACTGGTCGCCGACAGGCAAGGCGAGGAAGTCCGAAACCATAGTCCTGGCACGCTGCGAACGAAGGGGCCGCCGCCGGAGATCCAGGTCGCCCCACGTTGCTTCCTGAACGTACACTTCCTCGCCGACAATCGAGCCAAGATCCTTCATGTAAGTGTCGACGTAACGGGATGCGCGCTGCACCACCGTTTCGACGGGAGGGTTTCCCTGCAGGCCGAGCAGTAATAACGCTGCGAGGTAAAGCTTCATTGAATTCAGGGATTATAATGTGCGCTATGCCCGTCCTCGAAATCTTCTCCGACTTTGTTTGACCTTTCTGCTGGCTCGGCGAGCCGGCGATACGCAACCTTAAGCTGAAACATCCCGAACTCGAAGTCCGCTGGCGAGCCTTTGAACTGCGTCCGGAGCCGGCTCAATTACCCAACCCGCGCGACGAATACCGGCAGATGACGTGGATCCGCTCGATTCAACCAATGGCCGCGAAACTCGGCGTCATGATGCGAATGCCCGGCATCGCCGCGCGGACCCGGCTTGCACACGAAGCCGCGGCTTGGGCAAGAGAGCAAGGCAAAGCCGACGCCATGACCGATGCCATCTTCAGGGCCTATTTTGAAAAAAGCCGCGATATCGGCAATGCGGAAGTCCTGGCGACGCTCGCTACCAGCATTGGACTGGACGCGAACGCGCTCAACTCCGCACTCGCCAGCCACGCCCACCTTCAGGAAGTTCTCGACGACGAAGCCCAGGCGCAAACCTACGGCCTTACCGGCGTTCCGGCATTTATCTGGAACGGGCACGGACTTGTCGGTGTCCAAACGGAAAAGGCTCTTGTGGGGTTAATTGAGAAATAGACACGGATTACGCGGATTGGAGCGGGATTACGCGGATCGGAGCTGGTAGACGTAAATTACGCGGATGGGGCGGAATTACTCGGATTGAATCCGTGTAATCCTGTCCCAATCCGCGTAATCCGTGTCTATCTAGTAGCGGCCGCCTCCGCCGCCGCCTCTTCCGCCGCCACCACCACGGCCACCGCCGTAACCGCCACCACCACCGCCGCCACGATCTTCACGCGGGGTCATGGGACGTGCTTCTGCCACAGTCATGGCACGGCCGCCGTAGTCGGCGCCATTGAATTTCTGAACGGCGTCGGCAGCTTCCTGATCGCTGGACATTTCAACAAAACCGAACCCTTTGCTACGCCCTGTGTCGCGATCCATGATCACCTTTGCGGATTCGACGGTACCGGCCTGCGCAAATATCTCGTTCAAGGAATCGTCGGTCGCGGTAAACGGAAGGTTGCCGACGTAAAGTTTCTTACCCATGGAGTCTCCTAAAAAGCCGCTAAAGAGAACGTGGAGCACCATGCTCGAGGACTCTACGCGGTTGAAGTTACGGGGAGAATTTATATCACAGGAACTTTCAATGCTCATTACGGAAATGGAAACGGCTGGCCGGACTTAGTCCCAGGCCTTGCTGCCGCGGCCCTGCTTGATTCCCGTACGTTTCTTCTTGTCGTCCAGCCTGCGCTCCTTGGCGGCCCGCGTCACTCGAGTCTTTTTCCTGGCTTTTTGCACCACCAGGGCCTGCCGGAGAAGCTCGGCAAAACGGGCGATCGCATCGGCCCGGTTCAGCTCCTGGCTCCGCGTGGCCTGGGCGTTGATGCGTAACACCCCGTCCTTGTTGATCCGCGTGGCCAGTTTCGCCATGATTCTGGCCCGCTGTTCCGCGGAAAGCGATGGCGAATGGACAACATCGAACGACAGCGTGATCTTGGTGCTCACCTTGTTGACGTTCTGGCCGCCCGGACCACCACTGCGCGAGGCCGTGAACAGCAGTTCGTCGATGGGTATCGTCAGTTCGGGATTAACGACAATCATGACCCGTAGGCCTTAACCACGCGGTAGAGGAAGTCACGGCCCTCGGACAGCGCCTTGACACCAATGCGCTCGTCCTTCCCGTGCATGCGATCGTCATCAACATCGCTGAAAATCCCGGAAAGACCGTAGGTGGGAATGCCCGCATTGCGCAGGAAAAGCCCATCCGTTGCCCCGGTCGACATCACGGGCACGACCGGAATACCAGGCCACATTTCCGCTGTCACCTTCAGAATCGGCCCCATCACTTCCGGGCGCAGCGGCGAAGCATCACCGGTGACGAATTCATCAATCGCGCTGACCTCAATCTTCGGATTGCTCAGCACACGAACCAGCGTAGCCTTCACCTCGTTTTCAGACTCCCCTGGCAGAACCCGGCAATTCACCGTGGCCCGCGCCACCTGCGGCAACGCATTGTCGGCGTGGCCGCCATCGAGGCGCGTGGCGACACATGTGGTGCGCATCAGCGCATTTTCATACGCTCCGGCTGACAGCCGGGCGATCGCCCGGGGATCCTTCTTCAGCGCGGCACGCATATCCGCAGCTACCGCACCGGGAGTCAGATCGGCCATTTTCGTGAAGTAAGACGACGTGACCTCCGAAAAGCGCACGGGAAACTGGAACTTCGCCAGCCGGCCTAGCCCATCGGCAAGTTGATAGATTGCGTTGTCGGGAACCGGGCGCGAGCTATGCCCACCGGGATTTTTCACCTCGCGCTTGTAACTCTGGTAAATTTTTTCGCTCGCCTGCACGGAATTGAGGACGCGCTTGCCATCCTTCAATTCCCCGCCGCCACCCTCGTTCAATGCGAATTCAGCGTCGATCAGGTTGCGATGTTCCTTGAGCAGCCACTGGACGCCGTTATGATCACCGCCCTCCTCATCCGCGGTCAGCGCAAGGATCAGGTCTCGATTCGGCGTGAATCCCTCCTGTTTGAAGCGGATCAGCGTGGCCATCCAGATTGCTGCCTGGCCCTTGTCGTCGCTGGTACCGCGGCCGTAGAAGAAGCCATCCTGTTCGATCAACTTGAAGGGATCCGTGGACCAGTCTTCGCGGCGGGCTTCAACGACATCAATGTGCGCGAGCAGGAGAATGGGTTTCTTCTCACCGGTACCCCGAAGACGCGCGACCAGATTTCCCTTCGTTGGCGTCGGCCCGAGGACTGCCACATCCTCAACTGTAAAACCCGCAGCCTTCAGGCGCGCCGCCATCGCTTCCGCAGCCCGGGTGGTACTGCCGGCGGGTGTGTCCGTGGTGTTGATCTCGATGAGTTCTTTCAGGATGTCGCGAACCAGTTGGTCGTGCGGATTGGTGGCAGAACCAGCCTGCAGAAACAGCAGGGCAAGCAAGGCAAAGCGCATGAAACCTCCAACGATGATCTAGCTAGCGGCCAAAGTCGACGCCGTTGTTCAGTTCGTTGCGGTCGGTGGCCGCAGCAAACGGGAAGTGCGTGGCAAGCTGCTCGCCAACCGCTTCAATACCGTGCACCAGGCCCCCGGTGAAATCCCCTGTCTTGAACTTCGTCGAGACGGCCTCGGCAACGCTTTGCCAGAACACCTGGCCGACTTTCTCGTGAATGCCGGCATC
>CAMAWS010000394.1 GCA_945861845.1 Candidatus Sulfopaludibacter sp. SbA3
ATGTCGCGTGAAACGGCGTCGCGGCTCGGACTTCAGAGCAACGGCTGTATGCGCGCCGACGGCTGGAATCGGATTCCTCTGATCCGGATGACGAATGTTTCGCTCGAACCTGGCTCCTGGACATTCAATGACATGATCGCCGATACCGACAACGGCATCTTCATCGACACCAATCGTTCCTGGAGTATCGATGACATTCGCCTGAACTTTCAGTTCGGTACCGAAGTCGGCTACGAAATCAGGAATGGGAAGCTGGGCCGCCTGCTGAAGAATTGCACCTACGGCGGCATTACTCCCGATTTCTGGAATTCCTGTGACGCCATCGGAAATGAAAAAACCTGGCGTCTATGGGGTACGCCAAATTGCGGAAAGGGCGAGCCCATGCAAACGATGGGAACGGGCCATGGCGCCTCACCGGCCCGGTTCCGAAAAGTGAAAGTGGGTATGTTCCAGTGAACTTCCGCGAGATTGCAGACATGGTTATGAAAGCGTCTCCGGCCCAGGAGACGGAGGTCGTCATCATGGCGCAGGATGAAAGCCTCACCCGCTTCGCCAATAACTCGATTCACCAGAATGTGACAGAGAGCAACGTCCAGGTGACAGTGCGATCCGTCATCGACACGAGGGTTGGCATGGCCGTGTCCAACGACATCCGGCCCGAAAGTCTTGGCCGGCTGGCTCAACGCGCATACGAACTTGGAAAGCTTCAGCCCCAGAACCCCGAGTTCAAGGGCCTGCCGTCGCCTCAGCCGTTGCCGGCGGTTTCCGCATTTGACCCGGCGGCCGCCGAGTGTGCGCCCGAAACCCGCGCGGCCGCAGCAGGCGTTATTTGCCGCCAGGCTGCGGGCATTGGCTGCACGGCTGCGGGATCGGTAACCACATCCTTGATGCGGGTCTGTGTTGCGAACTCCAACGGCGTTTTTGCCGAATACCAAACGACCGGCGCGGACTGTTCCACTGTGATCATGGGATCGACTTCATCGGGATGGGCCCAGGCGTCGGGATGGAAGCTGAATGCGATCGTGCCCGAGGAGCTTGCCGAGGAAGCGCTCTCAAAAGTGCGGCTCGGAACGGATCCGAGGGAATTCGCACCCGGGGAATACACGGTGATCCTCGATCCTTATGCCACTGCGAACCTGCTGGAGATGCTCGCGTTTGATGGCATGGGCGCCATGGCCGTGCAGGAAGGCCGCTCCTGGCTGAATGCGCGGATCGGCCAGAAGGTCATGGCCGACATTGTGACGATCGTCGATGACGGGCTGGATGTTTCCGGACTGCCCATGCCCTTCGATTTCGAGGGTATGCCGAAGACGGTTGTTCCAATCGTGGAGGCCGGCGTCGCCAAGGGTCCGGTCTACGACAGTTTTACGGCGGGAAGGGAACCCGGAAAGTCGTCCACGGGCCATGCTCCGCCACCGTCTCCGGCAGTGCGATACGGCCCGCTGCCCACGAATCTTTTCCTTAGGCCCGGGGCCACGGAATTGAACGAAATGATCCGGACGACGAAGATGGGCATCTATATTTCCCGGTTCTGGTACACACGAACCGTCCACCCGCGCGACGCGGTTGTTACTGGAATGACTCGTGACGGTACTTTCGTTATTCGCGACGGAGAAATTGCTTATCCGATAAAATCATTACGGTTTACTCAATCGTATGTCGAAGCACTGCGTCATGCCGAGGCGATTGGTCCGAGGGCGCGTGTGCTTCGAAGCGGCGGGGCGGTCAGCGTGCCGCCCATAAAGCTGGGGAAGTTCAAATTCACCAGCTCGACCCGGTAATTGCGAGGTGGCAAAGCGAGGTAGCAAAGAATGATGAACCTGTTCCTTGCGGTCTTCCTGGCAGCGACGTTCACGACGAACCAGGGGAAAGCCCTGCAACTGACGTTTCCGCTTGAGGACGGCGTCAAGTCCATCGAATTGAAATGGCAGGACAAGACGGTGCCATTTGTCCTTCTGAAGGACAAATGGGTGACCGTCGTTGGAGTCGATCTCGATATGAAGGCAGGAGACCATCCGAGCGATGTGCTGGTGACGATGACCGATGGCCGCAAGGAGACTCGAACCGCGAACATCAAAGTCGAGAGCACCCGTTTTCCCACCACTGAGCTTAAAGTCGAGGAACGATTTGTCCAGCTGAGCAAGGCCGATCAGGCGCGATCCGGGCGCGAGGCCCAGGAGATCTCGAAAATATTCGGTGTCGTCACGCCCGAAATACTCTGGGACAAGCCATTCAGCACGCCCATTCCGGACGGCAAGGGAGCGAACTTCGGTCATCGCCGCGTATTTAACGGCGAGCCTCGCGCTCCGCATAATGGAGCAGATCTGCGCGCGCAGACCGGGACACCAATTCGGTCGACCAACCGCGGCCGCGTCGTCATGGCCAGGAATCTTTTCTTTACGGGTAACACGGTCATCGTGGACCACGGACTCGGTATTTATTCGCTGTACGCACACCTGTCCAGGATCGACGTGAAGCTGGCGGCGATCATTGAAAATGGGCAACAGGTGGGATTGGCCGGAGCCACCGGCCGCGTGACGGGGCCACACCTGCATTGGGGAGTCCGTGTACAGGGGGCCCGTGTCGATCCATTCTCCCTCGTCAATATGGCTACTTCCAGCCTGGCGGCAAATTAACCTGCATGTTTGACTTTTTTAATCGTGGTCAGCAACCGACTGCAAAACAGATCGAAAAGACGGTAAAGCGTCTCACCGAACCGGGCGGCGAGGAAGCCCCGCGCATTGAAGCCGCCGAAAAACTGGCGGATTGGGGAACACCCGATGCGCTATACGCGCTTCTGAAACGTTTCACGATTTCAAGCAAGGTCATTACGTCTGACATCGAAGAAAAGCGCATGGTCGTGGGGATGCTTGTTGAAAAGGGCACGGAGGCCGTGGAGCCAATCCTCCGGTTTCTGAAAACGCATCACCAGGTGGAGTGGGCGGTCCAGGCGCTGAGCCAGATTCTGCCGCATGAGGAACTCGTGGCAAAGCTCGTTTCAGTGCTACAGGAGGAGGTCGCCGGCGGGGATTTTGCCCCACCCGAGCATCGGGCAAGCCTGATCCAGGCAGTGCGCGGCCGCGTGACGCCCGAAATCGCGGAAGTGCTTCGCCGGTTTCTTTCAGATGATGACGACGATGTACGCCTGGCTGCCATCGATGCGATTGCCGAGGCCGGCGAGCCGATGCGCGAGGTGTTGCTGGAAACATTCATTGAGAACGTTGACGGGACGCGTATCCGGATCAAGATCGCCGATATTTTTGCGGACCGCGAATGGCCCGTCAAGGGTTACAGGCCGAAAGTCGAAGAGATGCTGCCGGGCGGTTTCCAGGTGAACGCCAAGGGGCTCATTCGCAGGAAGTAGTATTCAAGGAGCCAAATGAGAATTGAAAATTGATTGTTGATTAATGATTGATGTGGAGTGGATTACTCATTATTTATCAATATTTATCAATCAATTTTCAATTCTCATTCGAATCCTCCGGACTTGGGTTTGGCCAGTCGTCAGCTGAGGGTCTTTAAGCGATAATGCAGAGAAGAATGTTTGCAATGTTCCTGATGGGCTGCTGGCTGACGGGCACCATCGCCATGGGCGTGGTTGCCACCCAGAACTTCTATACGATCGATCGCCTCCTGGCTGCAAATCCCAATCCCACTTTCAAGGCAGACGTCGAGAAGCTTGGTCCGGGTGAATCGCGCGAGCTTCTCCGCTATCTTTCTTCGGAGCTGAACCGGCTTTATTTCCAGTACTGGAATCTCGCGGAACTCGCGATTGGAATCACCGTGCTATGGCTTGTCGTCAAGCTTCCCGCATTTGACCAGGTGAA
>CAMAWS010000395.1 GCA_945861845.1 Candidatus Sulfopaludibacter sp. SbA3
CCGGAATATCGGGCATGGGAAACTCGCGAATCTCCGTCTTACCTGGACCGACTCTCACCGCCGCCTGCACCTTTTCCACGTCCTGCTCTCCTCCAGTTCAAAAATCCGATTCCCAATTCTAATCCCTGTGCAAGAATACCCGAACGAAAGGGACGGCTGCGAATGCAGCCATCAAGATATAACACTTGGAAAAACTCACCATTGCCGCGCTTCAGCAAATGAAGCGCGATGGACAAAAGATCGTTGGCGTCGTCGCCTGGGATTACCAGATCGCGCAGATCGCGGACCGCGCCGGCGCCGATATCGTATCGGTGGGCGATTCGGTCGGAGTCAACCTGTGGGGACACTCCAATCCCCTGGAAGTGACGCTCGAGGAAATGATCCTGGTCTGCAAGGCCGTCCGCCGCGGGACGAAGCGCGCCCTGGTCAGTTGCGACTTCCCTTTTGGTCCGCTCCAGGAGGGGGCAGACAGCGCCGTGAGAGCGGCCATTCGCATCATCAAGGAAGCAGGCGCAGACATGGTCAAACTGGACGGCGCCGCAGACTTTCCCGAAGCTGTAACGGCCGTCGTCCGCGCAGGCATTCCCGTGTTTGCGCAATTTGGAATTACGCCGCAGACCTCAATGCAACACGGAGCGCAGGGAACGTCGAAGATGACCGCAAAACTTGTGGCCGATGCAAAGCGTCTGGAAGAGGCCGGCGCTTCCCTCATCGATTTCACCCACTCCGGGCCTGTGGCCGGGCCCGCCGTTGCGGGCGCCGTGTCCATTCCGGTTATCGGAGGACTCGGCGGCGGCCCATGGCTTGACGGACGGATGCGGATGGTGCACGCCGCCATCGGGTACGCGGCAAGCGCCATCGAATCCAGGACCGAGAGCTACGCCAATGTCGCTCGAATTACGCTCGACGCCCTCACTGCCTACGCCGGGGATGTGCGCGCCGGCCGCCAGATACGAGGCGGTACTCCCGTAAAGCCCGCATCCTGACGGCGCGCCACCGATGGATACCGCACTCATTGACGGCATAACCACGCGATACGACGTCGTTGGCTCCGGTCCGCCGCTTCTGATGTTCTCGCCCGCCGGATTCGACGCGACGCTTGACAAGTGGACCAACCAAAGCGTCTACGCCAAGACCAGACTCCTCGAACACCTGTCAAGAAACTACAGTTGCATCATTTTCGACCGGCGCGAGACCGGTCAATCGGGCGGCCGCGTTGAACACTTAACCTGGATGCACTATGCCGAGCAAGGCAAGGGATTGCTCGACCACCTGAATATCCGGAAAGCGCATCTCATGGGCGGATGCATGGGATGCTGCCCGGTTGCCGCCTTTGGAGTCAAATATCCGGAGGCCACGCTGAGCATGATTCTATACTGGCCCGTTGGCGGCGCCAGGTACCGCATCAACAGCCATAAGCGCTTCGCCGACCACATTGCCTTTGTCGAGGAGCACGGCCTCGGGCAGGTTGTCTCACTGGTCATAAAGGAAGGCAAACCGTTCAGCGCCGACTCGCGAGGAGGACCATGGGCGTCGGTCATCAAAAATGATCGCGTCTTTGCGGAATCCTACGCCAGCCAGGAAATTGAGAAGTACAAAGCCCTCGTCAGCGGCACGGCCGCGTCCCTCTTCGACAGGGACACCGCTCCCGGAGCGGAACCAGAGGACCTTTTCAAGCTGGAGATCCCGGCCCTGATTGTTCCAGGCCATGACGCCTCGCATGCGACTTCAGCGGCGCGGTACTTGGAAGAGTGCCTGCCGAAAGCCGAATATTGGGATATGCCGGTCGAAGGTCAGACGGAGGAAACGGTTCCCGCGCGGCTGTTGAAGTTTCTCGGTGCCTGAATACGCGTATTACCCCGCCAATCCAAGCGTCCCTTGCGCAAACAGCTCTTCCATGGTCAAGGGTCGTGAGATTATTCCCTGCTCCCCTGCATACTGAACGATCGCCTCAATCATCCGGCGGTTCGATGCGACACCATAGGGGAGAGGGTCCGCTCCCGTGATTTCCATTACGCGCTTATACCGTTCGTCTGTATTGGCAGGGGATTCAATCCGGTTATTCCTGAGCCGCTCCACATAAGGCCGCTTGGCTTCGACGAATGCGTTAAAGATATCCACCGCCAGGTCCGGATGCGCATCCAGAACCTCGTCCTTAACGACTACCGTGTGGTTGATGGGATAGTGCCCGCTGCGGCGCAGGGCCTCGAACCCCGCCTCTGTGGGATTGGAAATGAGAGGCTTCACGTCCGGATGATCCAGTTCGATATTGACGGCCGCCGGAATCTCTCCTGACGCCACCATGTCTTCCAGCTTCTTCCCTTGCTCGATCGGCACAACGTTTCCCGGCGCCCGGTACTCGGCCACGTGCTCGTCGCCGGAAAGCAGCCATGTGATCTTGTTCAGGTCCACGCCGTACTCATGCTGGAGGATGCTGCGAATCCAGACGCCGGTGGTTACCGTGTAGCCGCGGTGAACGCCAACGGTCCTGCCTTCGAGGTCTTTGGGACTGCGGATTCCGGCCTTCGTGTTGTACAGGATGGCGCCATGATGGAAGACGCGCGCCGGAAACACGGGTATGGCGGTGAACCGCTTCCCATGGGCCTTGGCGCAAATGTAAGTGGTGATCGCCATCTCGCAGATGTCGAACTCCAGGCCACGCACCATGCGGCGGAATGCCTGGATCAGGTTGGGGACATCTTGGTAATCGATATCGAAGGTTCGGGGCTTGACGGTGCCGTCCTTCAAGGCGACGGTGTGCCCATCGGGCCGGAAAACAGTTCTTAATCTGGGGACAGACTCCGAATTCTGAATTTCCATCTGCCGCTTAGTGTAGTTCGGAGTCTGTCCCCAAGATTCCTACCTGGGGGTGACCAGGCCTCCCTTGGTAGTCGACAAGGCATCGATAGGAATGTTGCGCTCGGCCATCAACTTCTTGACCGTCTGCACCGCTTCCTCGTGATAGATGGACGACTGCGAAGCGACGGATACTCCCGTGGCCCAGTCCAGCGCCGTGTTGCCGGGGCTTCCTTTGCGCTCGAACTGACTTACGCGGTGGCTGCGCGCGGCAAGGTCGGCGCCGTGTTCTACAAGCATCTGAATGCCACCCACGAAGTTCTTGTGGGCGGCGCCATGCACTGCCATGACCTTATCCGAATTCACGGCATTGACTTCGATTCCAAGATCAAGGAGCAGCTTCATCGCTTCCAGGGATTGCTCGGGTCCACCGAAGTCGTGCATGAAACCTTCCGAGTAACCGACTCCAGCAACGGCCATCAGCGGCGTAGTGCCATCCGCCGCGTTGATCTTTGGGTCTGCTCCATGAGCCAGCAACAGTTTCATCACTTCCAGGTCTCCACCCAGCGCAGCCCGCAGAAACGGTGTCGCTCCGGGTTCCCTCAGCCAGGTGGCCATAATGGAGTTGTGAATTTCGGTATTGGCTTTCAGCCGGGCATTCACGGCGGCGCCCTTCTCGACGAGAAGACGGATAACGTCCATCATGGCCACGGTGTCGACCGTTGGATTCGGCATGGTTCCGCTTTCCATCGTGCGGGCTTTCACGGCCAGATACAGGGGGTTCCAGCCTTTTCCGTTCGCCAAATTCACGTCCGCGCCCCGCTCCATCAGCAACCGGGCCACTTCGGCGTTGCCATTTTGCAGCGCGAGCAGAAGAGGAGTGCTGCCGTCGCCGTATGGCTGGTTGATCGGCGCGCCTCCGTTCAGCAGAGCTTTTATGGTCTCGACGCTTCCCTCCCGTACAGCAACGATCAGCGCGGTCATTCCTCCACGTGCGTTGGCCTCAGGCGGAAGAACGGG
>CAMAWS010000396.1 GCA_945861845.1 Candidatus Sulfopaludibacter sp. SbA3
GACAGGGCGATAAGTGGTAGAAGCACGAGGCAGATTTTCTTCATGTTCACTCCTTCGGGGACAGCCGCAAAATGTGTAGATGATATGCTAAGCTTCGCGTTCGATCAAAGGCGGAGTAATTAAAGATGCAACTCAGTCAGGTCAAGGAACTTGAGCAGAAATACCTTCTCGGGACCTACTCCAGGTACGAAATGCTGGTCGAGCGTGGAAGCGGCGCATACCTTATAGACAGGTCCAACAAGAGATACCTCGATCTGCTTTCCGGAATTGGCGTGAACGCGCTCGGTTACAACCATCCCAAGGTCAAGTTGATGCTTCGGAAGCAGCTCAAGAGGCCGCTTCACGTTTCGAATCTGCTTTATCACGAGCACCAGGGAAGGCTGGCCCAGAAGCTTTGCGAGTTGTCGGGCCTGGATCGCGCTTTTTTCACAAACAGCGGAACCGAGGCCGTCGAAGGTTGCCTGAAGTTCGCGCGCGCCTTTGCGAGCCGCCTGGCGCAGGGCAACGGCGGCACGCCGAAGTTTCGGATTCTATGCCTTGAAGGCGCGTTTCACGGCCGTACCTTTGGAGCGCTCTCTGCAACTTCCGGCAAGAAGTACCGGGAACCATTCGAGCCCCTGGTTCCCGGATTTGATTTCGTTGAGTTCAACGACACTGCCGATCTGGAGCTGAAATTCACGGACGATGTTTGCGCTATCATTTTTGAAACAATTCAAGGCGAAGGCGGCATCCGTCCCATATCGGAAGCTTTCTATTCCCGCGCGCGCCAACTGGCGACCGAGCGCGGCGCGCTTCTGATCGCGGATGAGATCCAGTGCGGTCTCGGGCGCACGGGACAGTGGTTCGCCTTCCATCGATTCGCGCCTCCCGCGGAACAATCGCTGCTGCCGGACATTGTTGCCAGCGCGAAACCGCTTGGATTGGGCATTCCGCTGGGCGCCGTAATCCTCAAGGAGTCGGTCGCAAAAGCCATCAATCCCGGTGAGCACGGCACCACATTCGGAGGCGGGCCGCTGGCCTGCCGCGCAAGCCTGGAGTATTTCAAGATACTCGATGAAGATAAGCTGCTCGAACACATCCGGTCCGCCGGCGCGTATTTCAAGTCCCGTCTCGAGGAACTGCGCGACATCCCCATAGTGAAGGAAGTTCGAGGCGAAGGCCTGATGCTGGCGGTCGAACTGACAGTGCAGGGCAAGGATATCGTCAAGAAGCTTCTTGAGCTGGGATTCATCCTGAACTGCACGCACGATGTCGTATTGAGAATGCTGCCGCCGTTCATCATCACCGAGAAACAGATCGACAAGTTCATCAAGGTCCTCAGGACGGTCCTTGAAAAGGAAACGGAACAGGAAAAGGCTTGAGCGGCAAACCGGCGGCCCGGATTATCGATCAGAAGGTTGCCTACTCCGGCCACGTGACGGTTCGCGTGGATCGCGTTGTGGAACCTTCGGGTAAAGAGGTGGTGCGCGACGTCGTTGTCCATTCCGGGGCGGTGTGCATCGTCGCCCGTCCAACGCCCGAACAAGTAATCCTGATACGGCAGTACCGGCATGCGGCTGGTTGTGAACTTATCGAGCTTCCGGCCGGCACCCTGCATCCGGGCGAGGATCCGCTGGAGTGCGCTATTCGCGAACTGGAAGAGGAGACCGGCTACCAGGCCGCCCGAATGGTCGAACGGGCGCGGTTCTTCACCACGCCCGGGTTCACCAGTGAATTCATGTACCTTTACGAGGCGAGCGGCCTTGTTGAAACCCAGGTCAATCCGGATGACGACGAATCAATCGAGGTCGATATCGTCTCCTGCGCTGAAGCCCTCCGCATGATCGACACAGGCGAAATTCAAGACGCCAAATCCATTCTTGGCCTGCTGCGAGTTCTGAAGTAGCTCACGAGCGAATGCGAAAGCAAGCCCGGCAGGGCGCAGCCACCAAGAAGTCGATGAACCTGGAAGTCTGGCGAAAAAATCAGATCGCCGTGAATATCTCCGGCGCCTGCCACTTCCTGGGCTTCACGCTCGTAATGCCCTTCCTGCCTCTTTTCGTTCGCCAGCTCGGAGTCGAATCCACCGCGGGAATCGCTTTCTGGACGGGGCTCATCCTCGCAATCAGCCCGATGATTGCGTCGTTTGCCGGGCCGCTGTGGGGGAGACTCGGCGATCGCTACGGAATGAAGCTCATGGCCTCGCGGGCTACGCTGGCCAACTGCACGCTGCTTTTCCTGATGGGGTTGTCTCAGAACGTTTACCAGCTCTTCGCTCTTCGCGCGCTCATGGGATTGCTGGGCGGGTTCAACACCGTATCGGCAGCGCTCGTGACACAGCTTGCGCCGAAGGAAAAAGTCGCGAAAGTCATCGGAACATTGCAGTCGATTCAGATTCTCAGCGCCGCTGTCGGTCCATTCGTCGGAGGGGTTCTCGCATCCCTGATCGGAATCCGGGCAACGTTTTTTGTGACAAGTTCGGTGACGGTCGTGTCGTTTCTGAGCATCATCCTGCTCTACAGCGATAGCGACCCGAAAGCCATCGCGGCGTCTCGGGCAGGCGCAAAAGGCGAGCGAATAAACCTCCTGAAGCATCCTGAATACCTCACCACCATGCTCGTACTGTTTTTTATAAACATGGCGGATCGAACATTCGGGCCAATCACACCTCTTTTCCTCGAGCAACTGGGTACGCCGCAGACGCGTCTGGCCGTGGTCTCGGGGGCCGTGATCTCGGTGGCAGCCTTTGGTGAAGCGTTCTCGGCCTGGCTTGCAGGCAGGCTTGCATCGCGAATGTCGCTTCGCCGGCTCACAATGGGACGGCTGATACTGAGCGTTCTCGTGCTTATCCCAATGATCTTCCTGACCTCCACAACCCAGTTTTCCGTTCTGCGCGTAATGCTGGCCCTTCTGGCCGGCGGCACATTGACGCTTGCGTTGACAACCGGCAGCCGGATCATTCCCGAAGAACAGCGTGGGGCAGGTTTCGGCATGCTGTCGGGCACCAGCCTGCTCGGCGGCGCCGCCGGTCCGCTCATTGCAGGCAGCCTGGCCGGCTTCAGCATCCGTTCGGTCTTCGTCTTCAATTCAGTTGTTTATCTCCTGATGATTGGATTCGTCTATTTCAATGTGGAGCGGAACCGGACCTGAACTTGAATTCGGTTGCTTCCCATATCTCCCTGCCTGAAGGCCCCCTGTAAAAAAACATAAAGAAACCATCCGTCCTGCCGATAAGCAGTGAGACAGCGCGGAGATTGCCATGGAAGGCAACACGACCGTAGCTGGCAGGAGGCAACCCATGAAACGCGTTCTTACAGTTCTAATCGCCGGAATCTGGCTTTGCGGGAGCTTGTACGCTCAGGACAACAAGCTGGATAAATTCCTCAATAATAAGGTGAAGGCCCACAAAGATGAGAAAGCCAAGCCGGGCAATAACGGGAGCAAAGGGAAAGAGAAAGTCCGAGTCATTCTCAAGTTCATCCCTTCATTGAAGGCGGGGGCCGAGGCAGAGTTCAAGAAGCAGGGCGGAAAAGAACTGAAGAAGTTCGGCATCCTCTCTGGCAACGTGATCGAGGTCTCTGTGGAAGCCCTGGAAGCACTCTCCAAGCATCCTGGCATCCATGGCATTTCCTTTGATGCACCCGTGGAAAGCAAGCAGGCGCAAGGCGCCGCGCTGGGAGCGGCGTCGCACCTTCGAGTCACGACTGGCGCCATGGCAGCGATGGCGGCCTACAACGCCAAGGGAACCGGAATCGGTATCGCGATTATCGACAGCGGCATCGCGAATGTCCCGGATTTGAACAACGTCGTCAAGAGCGTCAATTTCACGGGTGACG
>CAMAWS010000397.1 GCA_945861845.1 Candidatus Sulfopaludibacter sp. SbA3
CCCGGCCGGACCGGGAATTTTCAAAGCCGGTATTTGGGAAGCGACGGTTGCCTTCACGCTAAAACCCGTGCGTCGTGGAGCTGAAACAGCGGAGCAAGCGGTGCAAACGTCTCCATCGCAAACTTTTCGACCTGTTTCGCGTTCATGCCGGCAAAATCTCCAGCATCGATCCTTCGGCCGAAAACAAGCTGGCCTTCCCGGCGCCGCGTCAGTTCTTCCCCGAGCTTTTTGAGATCGCCGGGCGCCAAGTCCTTCAGGCGAGACGCAGCCTCCTCGTCGTGCTCATTCTTGAACCATGCCAGATCCTTCACGGAACCGAGCGCCAGGCTCACGTCGTTGAACTCGCGGCGCCAGGCGCGAACCCATTCCGGCTTCGCGTAATATTCAGGACCCGCCTCAAACAGGAATCGGACACAATGCCGCGACACGGCAACCTTGAAATGGACATCCTGCTTATATCCTCGTTGATTGGCGCCCATCGCGGCCCAGGTGTCATCCGGTGGATTCACTGTGCGCCGCGCATGCCTGGCGACATGAACATAAATCGTGGTGTCGACCAACGGGCTCAATTTTGGCGCAAGCTGCTCGCCGATTGACGCGAGCTTCGGCCGGATTTGCAGCTTGATGGCGGCCATCCGCTCGTTAAATCCTGTAAGGCCGAATACTTTGAAGTCGTTGGATGTAAACAGTTCCATGGGGCTTATTGTAATATCTTCAACCGATGAACAGACGCGAGATTTCAGCCGGTTGCGTCGTCTACCGGCATTTGGACGCTCATACTGAAGTTGCGCTCATTCAGCCACGCGAACGCGAGGCATGGGCGCTGCCGAAGGGCGTCATTGAGCGCGGCGAGTTGCCCGAGCATGCCGCACAACGCGAAGCGCGGGAGGAAACCGGGCTTTCGGGAACGATTGGCAGCAGGATCGGCACCATCAAGTACTCCTACACTGCCAAATGGGAAAGCCCGCCGACGCGGGTATTCAAGATCGTCACCTTCTACCTGCTGAAGTTTCTCGAAGGCGATCCTTCCCAGCATGACCGCGAGGTCGAGCGCGTCGAGTGGTTTCCGATTGACCAGGCCATCAAGAACGCAAGCTACGATCAGGAAAAGGAAGTCCTCAGAAAAGCACGAGACCTCATATCGAGGTTACCGGAGGCGTGATGATTCGCTCGGTATTGCTTCTCATTGTCATGTGTACCGGCGTGGCCCAGGCCACGGCGCAGGCGATCTACGCGGAAAACCAGATACCTGCCCGCGGCGTGGAGATCGAGTACGAAGTAACGCTGCGCAATCCGGTCTCCCACATCTACGACGTCGAGATGGCCGTTCGCGGAATGCGTCAGGAAGCGGTTGAGGTTGCGATGCCCGCCTGGTCGCCGGGAGCCTACAGAATCGCGGATCACGCCAAAAACGTGCAGGACTTTCGGGCCGCCACCCAGCGCGGGCAGCCGCTGAAGTGGGAAAAGACCGATAAACAGACCTGGCGCATCGCAAAGCAACCGGCCGACGAAGTCCAGATTCGCTACCAGGTTTTCTCAGCGCAGCTTACGGATGAAATGGCGGACCTGGCGGGGCCCGCGACGTTCATGTACGTGGCAGGGCAGAAGCACGTGCCTGTCCGGGTGAAATACAACGCGCCATCCGGATGGAAAGTGCACACAGGCCTGGGCCGCAACGGAGACTGGTACCACGCCAGCGACTACGACATCCTTGCCGACGCTCCGGCATTCATAGGAGATTTCAAGGTCCTGGAATTTGAGGCCGCAGGCGTTCCGCATCGAATTGTCTTCAGCAAACGTGACATGTCGATGAGCGAGCAGCAGGTCGAGGCCGATGTGAAAGACATTGTCGACGCCACGATATCCATCTTCGGAAAAGTTCCATATGACCAATACGTGTTCCTGATCAAAGTCCTTCCGCAGCCAGGAAGCGGCGGCCTGGAACACCTGAATTCCACCCGGATCACCATTGGAGAAAACGACCTGGTCAACCAGGGCGGATACCGCAGGTTCTTGTTCGTCGTTGCCCATGAGTTCTTCCACCTCTGGAACGTGAAGCGGATCCGGCCCGCCGGGCTGGGGCCGTTTGATTACACGAAAGAGGTCTATACGAAGATGCTCTGGATGTCCGAGGGCTTTGCCGACTACTACGCCAATCTCCTGCTTACTCGCGCGGGGATCATGATACCGGAGGAGTTTTACGGCTTCGTTGGCAGCGAGATCAATACGCTGCAGCATCAGCCCGGCCGATTGCAGATGAGCGCTGAAGAGGCGAGCTGGAATGCCTGGCTTACCAGCGAGAATGCCACGAACAATGGCATTTCGTACTACAACAAGGGCCAGCTCATCGGCATGCTGCTCGATCTCGAAATCCGTGGCCGGACGGCGAGCCGGAAGAGCCTGGACGACGTGATGCGTTACCTGATGCAGAACTACGGGGAAAAAGGCATTGCCTTCACTGAGGATGGATTCCTGAAGTCGCTTGAATCCGTAGCCGGTTCGGACTTTGCGGAGTTCGTGCAGATTACGGCCGGGAGCCGCCAGGAGCTCGACTACAATCGCTATCTTCGGCATGCCGGGTTGCAACTCGATGTCAGCCGGCAGCCTTCCAGCCTGTACGTGGGAATCGAGTACGATCGAAACGATGCCGGCCTTGCGCGCGTGCGCCGCGTGGTTCCCAATTCGCCGGCCGAGCGCGCCAAGGTCGATGCCGGGGACGTATTGACTGCGATGAACGACGAGCGGCTCACTTTCGACAACTTCCGTGGCCGTCTGCTGTCACACTCGATCAATGAGAAGGTCAGGCTCACGGTGTTGCGTGGCGAACGCCTCCTGAACCTTGAGATCACGCTCGTGGAATTCCAGGACCAGCGGTGGGGAATGATGCCGATTCAAAATGCCACGACGGCGCAAATCGAGCTGCGCAACCTCTGGCTGGGCATCAAGAAATAGGAGAGGCCAATGGAAGTTGAAATCATCTACTGCCAGTCTTGAAGCTATGAACCGAAAGCGGCCAGTTTGGCCGAAAAGGTCATGACGCAATTGAAGACTGGTCTTACGCGCCTCGTCCTGATCCCGTCGGATGGAGGCCGCTTTGAAGTCAGCGTTAACGGCAAGCAGATCTATTCGAAGCTGCAGAGCGGGCGATTTCCGGAATATTCCGAGATCGAGAAATACTTGAAGTGATCCACCATCCCCGGATTACGCAGCGCTGCTTTTTGTGCGAACGCGGCGGTTCTCGCCGAACTCTGCATGGCTAAAGCAAGCGGAGATGTTTGATTCCAGTTCGGGGAGATTCAGCGGCTTCAGAATGTAATTGAAGGCTCCCTGCTTTAGAGCGTGTTGAGCGATCGAAGCGTCGGCGACGGCCGTCATCATGATCACGGCGGGCCGCCGTTTGAATTGCCGCAATTCGGACAAGACTTCCATGCCACCCTTCTGCGGCATCATGATATCGAGCAAGACGACTCCGAATCCGGCGTCGTCACGAAGCATGCGAAGCGCTTCCTCACCGTCATTTGCCATCGATGTGCTATAGCCGCGTGTTTGTAAAAATGTGGAAAGAAAATCGCGAATGAGTTCCTCATCATCCACCACCAGGACCCTCTCGGTCTTGCCGTGTGAAGGCTCTGTAAGGCCGGCGGCGATCCGGAAAGGCTCGAAGACCGCTGCCAGACTCTGACGTTTGTCCACAACGTCAATCTGGAGATTCCTCGAAAACTCAAGCATTTCATCGGAATCGGCCAGTGCAATGACTTGTGCGCCAGGAAACAGTTCTCCTGCGTGGCG
>CAMAWS010000398.1 GCA_945861845.1 Candidatus Sulfopaludibacter sp. SbA3
GACGCGATGCAGGAGTTCAAGGTCGACACCAGCGCAGTGCCGGCGCAATACGGGTTCCACGGGGCCGGTGTGGTCAATGTGGTAACCAAATCGGGCACGAACGAGTTTCACGGCAGCGTGTTTGAATTCGTGCGCAACCGCATGTTCAACGCCCGGAACACATTTGCCGCGGCGAAAGACCCGTTGAAGCGCAACCAGTTTGGCGGCGTTATCGGTGGCCCCATCATTCGCGACAAGCTGTTCTTCTTCGCCGGCTTTCAGCAGACGATTCAACGTACGGACGCGTTGAGCAATACCGTCTTCATCCCGACCGCGCGCATGCTCGCGGGTGACTGGACGGCATTCGCCTCAGCCCAGTGCCAGAGCCGCGGCGCGATCACGCTTGGCGCTCCGTTCGTCAACAATACGATCGATCCCCGGCGGTTCCATCCGATTGCCGTGGAATTGATGGCGAACCGTCTGGGCGACGCGAAACCAAGCGATGAATGCGGCACTACGAAGTTTGGCCGGCGGCAGAACATGGACGAATCGTATCCCGTCGGAAGAATCGACTGGCAGATCAGCAACACGCACTCGCTGTTCGGACGTTTTACGCGGGGGCAGCATACGTTGGGATCAGACTATGACGGTAAAACCATCCTCTCGATCAGCGAGGGCGATTACCAACGGCACGCAACATCGTTTGTCCTGGGGGACACCATATCGATCAGCCCGAACCTGGTCAGCAGTTTCCGCGGAGCGATTACTCGCAATCTCAATGAAAAGGATCTCGCCGATTACTTCCACCTGGGCGAACTGGGAGTGAAGAATTATTATTACCCACCAAACTTCGCGAAGATGCCGCAGATTCAAATTGCCGGTTTCGGCTCCATCGGCCTGATCGGCCAGAGCAATTCGGGACGTCCAACTCCGTCCAAGACCAACTCCACGTCCTGGCAGACGAACTGGGATCTCAACTACCTGAGGGGCGCGCACCAGTTCGGCTTCGGCGTGAATCACGTCCACAACCAACTGAACTACACGTCGAGCACGCAAACGCCCGGCCGTTTCATTTTCTCCGCCAATGCTCCGGTGAGAGTGGGCTCGGCCCTCGCTAATTTCATGCTCGGCAACGTGGACACGTTCGACCAGGACAAACTCTCACACCATATGCCACGGCAGAATTCCCTCGCCTTCTACTTCCAGGACACCTGGAAGGTCAACGCGAAGTGGACGATGAACCTGGGACTCCGGTGGGAGCCGTATTTTGCGCCATACGATGACACTAAGCCCCAGGATCTGTTCTTCAGCCGGGAACGGTTCGACAAGGGCCTCAAGAGCGCGGTGTTTCCGAACTTCCCCGCGGGAATCTACTCTCAAGGCGAGGGCGGGATTCCCGACACCGAGAAACTGTTCTCAGGCGAATGGAAGCACTTCGCGCCGCGCGTGGGATTCGCGTGGGATCCGGCTGGAAACGGAACGATGACGGTCCGGGCAGCCTACGGCATCTTCTATGACACCCCGCACCTGCACCAGTATGGGGGGCGGAGAAACAACCCGCCCCGTGGCGCGAGGACCGTGGTGCGAAGCGTGTCTTTCGACGATCCCTGGGCAAGCTATCCTGGTGGCAACCCGCATCCGCTTACTTCCGATCCGGCGACAGCGCAATATCCGTTGGCTGCTTCTCCCACTATCATTCCCTGGGATATCCCCAAGCAGTACATGAATCAGTGGAACATGAGCATTCAGAAGCAATTTGGAGCTGATTGGCTCGTCGCCGCAAACTACATCGGCAGCAGCATCATTCACATCTTGTCCCGGCATGAGGGGAATCCAACCAGCTACGTCCCCGGCGTTGGGGACGCCAGCGGCCGGTGTTTTCTGAACGGCCAGCAGGTGCCGTACACCGTGGCGGCAGGCACATCGTGCTCGGTAACCGGCAATAGCATCAACCGGCGCGCGCTGTCTCTCGCCAAGCCGGACGTGGGAAAGTACTTTGACACGATGATCCTGGCCCACGGTGAGGGCACGCAGACCTATAACGCACTCTGGCTTCAGGTTCAGCGCCGGCGCGCGGCGGGCCTGACCATACAAGGCAATTACACGTGGGGGCACTGCATCTCGGACGGGTACACCGACATTCTCCAGAACGGTGGCGGATACCTTCCGGAACGCCGGTTTAATGAACGAGGGAACTGTGACCTGGACCGGCGTCACAATTTAAATGTGTCGACAGTCTATGAAATTCCGTCGCCTTCGAGCCCGGCGTTGCAGGCCATCTTCGGCGGCTGGCAGGTCTCGTCGATCGTCAGGATACTGTCGGGCGATACGCTCCCACTCCTCTCGGGCGAGGACACGGCACTGACCGACACGACCCAGAACCCGAATCAGGTTCTGGCTGATCCGTATGCTCCGAACAAAAGCATGGCGCAGTGGTTGAATCCGGCGGCCTTCAGAGTCCCGGCGGTGGGTACGTTCGGAAACATGAGCACGGCCCCCGCTATTTACGGTCCGGGCAGTTTCCGGCTCGACATGGGTTTGACACGGAGATTCCAACTGAAAGAGGGCCACGAGCTGCAGTTCCGGGCCGAGGTGTTCAACGTGCCGAACCACGTGAATCCGGGCAATCCGACCACGATAGTCACCAGCCCGCAGTTCGGGCAGATCCGGATCGCAGGCGATCCGCGCATTATGCAGATGGCGTTGAAGTATACGTTCTGAAATCCGGGGACAGACTCCGAATTCCGAACTTCAGGAATTCGGAGTCTGTCCCCGGATTTAACACTTTACTTACCTACCGAACGGTTGCGAGATCAGAGAGACATTGGCCTCGCCGGACTTCAGTTTTGGCAGTTCCCATCTGATCGATGCGCGCGGAAAGCCAACCATGGCGCCTATTCCGGAAACCGTGATGGTGATGTCGCGCTTTTCGCCAGGTCCCAGTCTCGGGATCACGAAAGTCGCTGCGTTGGTATTTGAAAGCGGGTCGCGCGATGTTCCGAAATAGTCGGCTCCCGTCGTCGCCTCGATGACAGTGGTTTCTTCTTCAGGGTCACGCGCGCGAAGTACCGGCAGCACGACTCTGATATGTTCCGCCACCAGTCCCTTGCCGACGTCGCCGCCATTGCTGACCGCGATCGTGTATCGGATCCCCTGGTCCGTGAAAACGCCTTCGCTGATAGTGGCGTTGATTGGCGCTATCGGACCCTGCTCGTCCATCATGAATTTCCAGATTTCTCTGAGCGTCGCCTCGGGAATCTGGTCTCTTTTGTAATTCCCCATCCGAAGATGCCGCGAGTTGACTGTCGTGATCGACGTCGTATGCTCAAAGACCTCGTGCGTTAACCATTCAAAGTTGGCGGCCTCGGGGCCAAGCCCGCCCGCATCTCTGCGGGGGTTGAGCATGACTGGCCCATGGCATTGACCGCAACCGCCCTCGATATAGGCTTTATGCGCGGCGGTGTAGGTCGGAAGAACCGGAGTGCGCCAGCCCGGCCGTGGGCCGGTATATTTCGGCAAGCTTCTCAGGTAAGCCGCAATCTGGAATACGGACTGGTCTGACAGATTCTTCTCGGCGGTAAATCCCGGCATCGTTCTTCCCGCTCCCTGGCGAGTAGTACGCAGGAACTGTTCGTTCGTCAGCGTATGTCCGGCCAACGAACTGGAGAATCCACCTTCTCCATTTACTCCGTGGCAATTTTTGCAATCGTTCTCATTGGTGAAATAGCCCTGCCAGATCCGTTTGCCCAGCAGAATGTCCTCGGCAGAGGGTGCTTGACCGTAAGCGGGAATGAAA
>CAMAWS010000399.1 GCA_945861845.1 Candidatus Sulfopaludibacter sp. SbA3
AGAAAATAGGAAATGACCGGCCGGACCGCGTTTTTTTCTCCCTACCGGAAATAGGGGTGGCTGAGCAGTGTGGGTTTTTGCTGAACGCCGGTGGGCCGTTCGAGTTCCATTTCTTCCAGCAGCACTGAAGGCGCAATGACGCTGACCGGCGTTTCCGTGCCCCTGGGACCCGTCAGGCGGTTGGCCACGAAGAGGTCGCTTCCGGCGCCCTGTATGTGCCGCAACGACTGCACGGACAGCCCTCTTACCGATGCCCCACGGACCAATTCTTCCCGGCCGTCTTCCATGTACACCTTGTAGGTCAAGATCGGGTTGCCGATTGGCCCTCTCGCTGAACTATCCAGCGCCTTGATGATCAGCGCGTATTCGAGTTTTTCAACCTTGCCGAGCCTGATGAGATCCTGCTTCAGTTCCTCGTAGTTCTTGCCTTCGGTGGCGGCAATGAAGAGGTTCCCGATTTGCGCGGTCTCGCGCCCGGGATAGCCGGAACGGCCATGGCCGTTGGATTGATTCCTGTTCTTTCCGGGCCGTCTTCCCATCAGCATGTCCTTGAGCAGTCCGCCCTCGATCAATGACACGCGCTGTGATGGGATACCCTGGTCGTCCACCGGATAGTAGCCAATCAGTTTCTTGTCTCCCGAGTTGACCTGTCCAGGATCGTCAAAAACAGAGAAATATGCTGGAAGAACCGGCCGGTTCATGCGATCCACCAGGTCGCTCATGTTGTTTTCCTGAAGCTGCCGCTCCAGCATGGGGCCGCGCTGCCCGGAAAGGTTTGGCGCAAGGATGCGTGCAAACATCTCCGCGGATGCCTGGCCGGCCAGGAGTACGGGTCCGGAATAATTGGCCTCGAGAACGGGAGCGGAACGCAGACTGGTCAGGTCTGTGGCAAGTTGCCGGATGGATTGAGAAATCGACTCTGGCGAAGGAAGCTGGTCAAGACTCCGCACATTGAACGGCAAGGTATGAGAGAGCCGCATTCCGTCCGATGACTGTGTGCCGGCGCTGACTTCGAGCGAAACGATCATTGTGGGCTGCAACGTCTGCGTGCCTTCGTTGTTCACAATGTATCGATGCGTCAGCCGGGCAACAAGCCTCACATTTGACGTCTGAATCTCCGGGAACTCCTTGAGAATCCGCGACCACTCCCTCAGCCGCGTCTCCATGAGCGCTTTATCGTACTGGAGGCCAGGCCCCGAAGAGGCGTTCGAGATGGATGTGGTCGCGATCTCCTTCGAGAAATCGGGTGGCTGAACTTCCTGGATCTTGTTCTGTACGAATGCGCGTTTGCGCGCCAGCAGTTCCACGGATTGCTTGTATGCGCTGTCGGTGGCGAGCCAGAGCGCATGCCGCAGGTTTTCGTAGTCGTTGTCGACCACTGTTGAAAGCAGCACGCCCGTTGACGGCCCATTGGCGCCGTTAGCGACAAACTCGGTATTGTCAAACTCGTAGCTGCCCACGCGAACCTGGACCTGCACGTAACGCTGGCGACTCTTGTCGGAAGACGTGAGCGCGCCGAACGTGGCTTCCGCGCTGTACTCCTCTTCGTCGTGGACGACGTACTGAATGAAATATGGCTTGTCGAGGTTGCCTAGCCGCAATTCAGCGACCGACCGCTGCAACTCGTCGTTCATTGCCTTGATGACGACGTTGTTCGAGGATGCGGCGTCCTGCCCAAAGGACATCAAGGTTGCGCCCGATACAATGAAGCCAAGGAAAAGCGTCATTTTCATTTTTGCCGACCGGTTTCTCATTACAGCCTGCCCCTCGAATCGGCGGAAGGCGGCGGCAGGATGGGGAGCCTGTCCGACGACTTCGCTCTCTTCTGAACTTCGATCTGTGTCGTGAGAATGCCGGGAGCTACGGCCGAAACCGGAACATATCCGGATTCCGCGCCGCAGTAACCGTTAAAGACTTCCGGCTTGTTGTCCGCCGCCACGATCTTGCTGAACGAGGTCAGCGGCGTGCCGATCAACTCGGCGCCGCGAACGAGTTCATCCGGCCTGCCGTCGACGTAAACCCGGTAGACCATGATGGGCGTCACTTGGAAGGCCTGCGGGCTGAAGCGCTGCGTCGTCGTGAAGCCTCCGGAGATATCGTCAAACAGCAGTCCGAAAGGTTTGTCCTGCTTGCGGGCTTCTTCGATCAGCATCTCGCGCAGCTTTTCGTTCGTAACGGTGTTTGATGCCTGCACAATCAGGTTGCCCTGCCTTCCAACGCTCCGATACCCGGGCGCTTTGCGTCCGTGGCCGTTGGATTTTTCGAAGCCGGCGATCGGCGCGCGCGAAAGAAGGAAGTTGCGAAGAATTCCCTTGTCGACAACCGTCACGCGCTGAGCCGGGACGCCATCATCGTCAAACGCGTAGGTGCCGTTCAGGTCGATGCCGGCCATCTGCTGCGCCGTGGGGTCGTCGAACACGGAAATGAATTCCGGTAGCACGGGTTTGTTGATCTGCCGGGTGAAGGTCTGGCCCTCGCCTTCATTCTTCTGGCGCTGCCCTTCCATGCGATGGCCGAAAATTTCGTGGAAGAATACGCCGCTGGCGCGGCCGGAAAGAATTGCCGGGCCTGTGAACGGCTCGATAACGGGGGCCACGCGCAGGGCTTTCAAGTCTCGAACGATCTGCTCAATCTTCTGTTCGACGACCTTATCGCCGGGAAGCCCGCCCAGCGTATGCGCATCGAACGATTCGAAACGATCGAGATCCATGCCGTCGTCGGCCTTCGTCCGGGCCGAAAGACTCAGGCGCAGAAGAACAGTGCCGTGCTCGACCGACGTTCCCTCGCTGTTCACCAGGTACTGATTCGTTGCCGTAACGCTGAACGAAGCTGATCCATCAAGAATTTCGGGGTACTTCTTGAATAGCGCGGAGTACGCCTTCACCTTGCTTTCCCATTCAGGGACTTTCAGGTCGACGTTTACCAGAGGCAGCGCAGCCGTCTGCGCTACTTCCCTCGAGAAATCGGCCGAGGTGTCTTCTTCCTCAACCTTGACCTCCCTGTTGGCTTTCACCTGTGTCAGGCGCTCGCCGGCGGCCTTGTATCGACGATCCGTTTCAAGCCAGATGACGCTCTTGATGGCGTCAATGTCGTTATCAATTGGAAGAAGGACCGAAGGAGTGTAGGGCGGTGCGCCTGCAACGCCCCGCTGGCCGCGAATCTGGTGCGTATTGTCGAAAGCATATTCTCCGACCCGGACGTCGATGTCGAGGTAACGCGATCGATTCGTGGAGCTGTTCCTCAGGGCGCCACGCGAACCATCAATCGAAACCGCCGTTATCTCGTTTACCTGATAACCGATGAAATAGGCAGGAGGTACGCTCTTCTGGCTGAGCACGTCCATGGCGAGCCTGAGTTCATCGCTTAGCGCCCGCCTCATGAGAGACTCCGGCGTTGTTTGCGCAGCAGCGGACTGGTGCAACACGCCGATGACGAAGAGGGAAATGATCCACCCGGTACAGCGTTTCATCAGGTTCTCCTAGGGGGCCTTAATAGATTGAGAAATTCTACACTGTCCGGACCGGGATTCGTGCTTACTAATTCGGCAACAAACCGGCTATACTGCCGCCGGAAAAGAGATGAAAACTCCACTTAGACCTGCCGCAACCTCTTTCGTTTTAATCATCGCCGCATTCGCCCTGTTTCCGAACCTGGCCCGGGCGCAGATTCAGCCACGGCGCTTTCAGGTTTTTACAGGCTATTCGATCTTGCGGCCCGATGCCGGTGACGCCACGCCCGTCATCACGAATGTGGTCGGCTGGGGCGCAT
>CAMAWS010000400.1 GCA_945861845.1 Candidatus Sulfopaludibacter sp. SbA3
CGAATCAGCTGCTCTACCAACTGAGCTACGTCGGCAAAAAAATGCTCACCCTTTACGGGTGAGCAATAGTGGTAAAGAGAAGAAGGATCAAAGCCTCGTCAGCAAAAACGAGGCCGAAGCTCCAATTCCACGTAATTTAAGTTTCACATCAGGCCTTGTCAACGAATTAATTCGGACCCTTTTCAAAGCGTTCACGGCACTGCCTTTACTGGACTGGGCAAAAAACACTGGATTCTACTCGCCAATCTCCTTGCGCGTAACCCCTTGCGGTAGTTTGAGTTGGATGATTTCCATGTCCTGAGCCCGGTCAAAGAGCTTATTCGGATACTTCGTTTTCACGAACACTCGCAGGCCTCCAAAGCCCACTCCGGCAACAACCATGAAAATGAGTGCGGCACCAATGAAAGTGAAAATCGTGACGATGACCTGGCCAAGTGAAATGTCGGGTCGAGGTTCGCTCCATGTCACCAGCGATTCGTAATTCACCGTATCAAGAATCGCCGCAGCCAGCGCCGGATCAGTGGTTCCACGTACGAACGCCAGCAGTGGTCCCCTTCGTTTTCGAAAGGCCGCGTCATCCGGGCTCTCTGCATCCCACTGGTCCGCGTACTTCTTTCCGACCTGTTGAGTTGGATACAGCAACAGTAGCAGGTGCGCAGTCTGGCCATTCACAGCGTAGCGAGCCGTTGCAACTTCCACGCTGTCTTCAAAGCCGAGTTTCGATGGATCCATCCGGAGCCTGCGGTCGAGGCCGTCCGCCGTCAGCAGATACTTTTCGGATCCCTGTACCAGGTTATTCGGTGGCAGCCAGTTCGATACCGGCGCTTTCCGCGATCTTCCGAATATGTTCTCAGCGATCACGCGCGCAGCCTCGTCCGATGCGGAGCCGTTTCCGTCGATGTACACAACGTAATTGGCTTGCCAGAATGAGGAACGGTTCGATTGCCGAAACCCCTCGGATCCGGCGGAAAGGGAAGTCATGCCCGGCCGGTCGACGTCACGATCGAAGGTGAACCAGCCATAGGCCGCGCTGGGATCCACCATCTGGTAGAGCGTGACTTTTACGTTCCCTCCGGGTCCCCTTATTGTTTGCGTCGTGGCGCCCACCAGGCCGTATTTTCTGACGATATCCGCACGCTTTCCAGCGAGCTTGTCAACAGTGGTTTCATCGTACTCGGAAGGATTGCCGACAGCCGTCCAGCCTTGATTGCCGGTGACAGCCTTGAGAATAGATTCCCGCGACTGGCCCTGCAGAGTAGCGGTCAGGATTGTTATCCCGGCCAAACTCAAGAACCACTTTATACGCATGAGCCTTCCTGCATTCAATGTAGGCGCGGTCTGTGACCGCGCATGCCTTCACTCGTCTATACGGCTGCTGGTCACCGGCCGGCTATAAGAGTTGCTATTGGGGCTTCTCTTGGGATTTTACGACTTTCACGCCGCTGAGAGATTCCGCGTACGATCTTACACCTTCCAGAAGAGACTGGGCAATTGCCTGGCGGTACTCGGGTGTCTTGATGAGGCGCTCTTCAACAGGGTTGCTGATGAAGCCGATTTCGGCAAGAACGGAGGGGATATTCGCGCCGATCAGCACGACAAAAGGCGCCTGCTTCACGCCTCGGTTCGGACCTGAGTCCTTGCGGGTCGACAGCGCCTTCTGGATGTGCTCGGCGAGTTCTCGCGATTCTTCGACCTTGTCGCGAAGCATGATCTTTTTCGCAATGTCCTGCAATTCGTGAATGGAGCTTTCAGACGCCGCGTTTTCCCGCGTCGCCGTTTCCAGGGCTTCGCGCGATGTCGTGAAGTTCAGGAAGAACGTTTCCACTCCCCGTACCGATCGCACGCGGCTCGAGTTGGCGTGGATTGAGATGAAGAGATCGGCCGATTGCCGGTTTGCCTTGGCGGTTCGCGCTTCGAGGGGGATGTAGCTGTCGTCCTCGCGAGTCATGACCACGTCGGCAGCCAAATCGGAAACGATCAATTGCTTCAGGCGTTGCGCAACGTCGAGCACGAAGTCCTTTTCGGCGTACCCGCTCGGGCCAAGGCTGCCCGTGTCGTGTCCCCCGTGTCCGGCATCGATGACCACGCGCGACACCTTCAGTCCGAGACTTCGTATCATGGAAAGGTTGCCTCTATCGGTCGGCCGGGCCGGCGTGACAACCCGGCTCTCCGTTACGGCATCTCTCGCTGTGGCTGCTGCCGGCGCCGGCGCTGCTGCTGCCGGTAGAGGCGCTGGAGATGGCGCCGCGGCAGGCGCTGGTGGCTGCGGAGGCTGCGCCGAAGTCACCGGCGTTGCGGCGGCCGGAGCGGCGGATTCCATGCCCGCTATATCCACTACGAGGCGGTCGGGATCGCTGAGCTTGAACGATGTGACGCGAGTGCTGCCGCCAATGTCGAGTACAACGCGCACGGTGGAAGCGTCGTACTGCCCGACCCGGATCTGTGCCAGCAACGCCGATTGCACGGGCCATTGCTTGCCCAGGAGCACGGTGTTCAGCCTTGCGGGCGCAACGTCCAGGAAGATACGCTCCGGGTTCTTTGCTTCTCCCTGCTTGAATTCCACATCGCCGCTGAGATCGAGGACGACGCGAATCGTATTTGCAGACTCCCAGAATCTTACGTTCTCAACGGTTCCGCCTGCCCGTTCGGGCGTGCCAATCAGGCGCGCCACGTCGCGTTCGGCAGCGTTGCGATAGGGAGTGCCCGGATATCCCTTGAGCAGGAACGTCAGCGTGCGAAGCGCCAGGCGCGGTTCCTTGATATCTTCGTAAAGTTTGGCAATCGTGATGAGCGCATTGTCCGCCGAAGCAGTATGTGGCGTGATCAGGTACACGCGCTGATAGGCATTGATGACCCGCAGCACCTCCGCGCGGGATCGCTCTTCGATCGGCTTTTCGTTGAGCTGCATTTCGAGCTGCTCGGCAAGCGCGAACTGTTTGCGCGCCCGCTGAAGAGGGGAATCCTGCGCATTGGCGTTAGAAACCAGAAGGACTGCGGCAAGGAAGACTGCGGAGACTGCGCGAATGTGAGATCGTGCGTGGTCACAGACTGCGCCTGCAGCATGAGGTGACTTGCTGTAGGCATGGCCAGTGACCGCGTACGATTTCAATTTCTTTCTCACTTTGGAGGTTCGATATTCGAAAAATGCACCACGCCGCGTTGATCGACCGCCTTGAATATCACGGATCGCTGGATGCTGGCCGTCTCAATCGGTTCGGCTGCCGCGTCTGATGCCAGAATTGCTTCCGAAGTGGCCGGCGCAGATCTCCTGGTGTAAAGCTTTCGAATCTTTCGAACGTAGTCCCGGGTTTCCGGATAGGCTGGAATCCTTCCGATCCGTTCGACCAGGTTTTCGCCAGCGTTGTACGCAGCCAGCGAGAGGTCCAGATTTCCGTCGAACTTATCGAGCAGAAACTTCAGATGCCGCACTCCCGCATCGACATTCTGCTGCGGGTCGAAAAAATCACGGACTCCGAGCCTTCTTCCCGTATCCGGCATCAATTGCATCAATCCCCGCGCTCCCTTTGGCGATACAGCCCAGCGATTGAAGTTCGATTCCGTCTTGATAACCGCCCTGACAAGCCCCGAATCCACGCCGTGGGTTCTCGAAATTGAATCGACGAGGTTCCTCAGCGGTGTGGGAATTTCATTAGCGAGGATTTCGTTCTGGTAGGGCTCAATAATGACCGCAGGCGCGGAAGAGTTGTCCGCCAGGTTCGTGAATACGACTCTTCCCCGGGGACTGACAAATGCCTGAATCTTGTCCTG
>CAMAWS010000401.1 GCA_945861845.1 Candidatus Sulfopaludibacter sp. SbA3
GAAGCCAAGGAACTTGAGAGCCTTTTACGGCGCTGGGAAAATGTGACGTTTCGGATTTATGGGATGCTGCGCAATGATGCTAGAACCCGAGTTGGTGATTACGTGCGTCTCGCGTGGCGTACCTTAAACGAGGTACCTTCGGGTAGTGGTATTCCGGATGACGTACTTCGGCAATTAGGTAGGGGAAAGCTTACTGCGAATGACATCCACGGGGAACTCGCTAAGATCGGGGCGGAGTTTCCAATTGACCGGGCTATTGAGAATCTCCGGAAAGCCAACTGTTATACAGAATGGCAAGAGGAATTGCGGTATTTCTATTTCCGGTACGAAGAGCACTTGGCTAGAAAAGCTGGACAGATTTTTGATAATGAACAGTGGAATCGAATTTGGATAGCCAATGCCGCGGACTCGATAGAGCATATGATGCCCCAGAGCGCTGGTTCTGATGAGTTGGTTCATCGCTTGGGTAATTTGGTCCTGCTCCCTCCAAAACTCAATTCAAAACTTGGTGCTAAGAAACCAAAAGAGAAACGAGCCGACTATGAGCAGACTGGTCTATTCATCGCCCAAGAGGCGGCAGGTTTTCTTGGCCATTGGACGGCGAGCGCCATCAAGACTAGAGAAGCGGCACTTCTAGACTGGGCACGGCAGGAGTGGACAGACTGACCGTGCCAGCATTGGCGAGTCTTGCGGATAAGCGGTATAAGCGGGGAGCCACCACTATGGCGGGGCCGGATAATGCCGCAGTATGGGCATTATGTAAACCTGTGCGCGGCCACAGGCCGCCGCGCAGGGGATTTAAGGCAGGATTTCGCGGGCAGGCGGCGGATTCAAGGCAATATCCCGTCTGGCGGAGACACACCTATCCCGCTGCGTTTTTACGGCGATGTTCAGAATGAATCCATCTGGCAATTGTAGTCGGAGACTGCGAGTGCCAGTGGCGGGGCACGGGAAGGCAAGCCGAGACACTCCAGAATTCGCTTAGTCGTATCGGGCGGATGAATCGCGGCGAGGATTTTCATTCGGCCGCCGCAGCGCTCACATTGTAAAACGTCCACCAGGAAAACCCTTTTCATCAGTTCAGGCCACGTGTAGTCGCGCGGGCGCACAGACTTCGGTTTTGAAGGCGCCGCCTCCGTTTCAACATTCGGTGTTGCGGATTGTTCAAGAAAGGGCGACGAGCTGGATGCGATTTCGGTGGGATTTTCATCAGCTCCAGGAATGACTCGTGGTCTCCATGCAGCTGCGGGAGCAAGCAGCCCGTAGTAGCGAGTAAGGTGAGCGCGGGGGGTGGGCGACAGGACCGCAAGTTTCGATATAAAATCCTCACGCTCGAAAATAACAGCCGTGGTCCCGTCACGCCACGGACGTTTCAAATGATAGAGGAGCCGGCCATCGGGCAGCTCCGACAAACGCTCCGTAGCCACGGCCGGACGGCCCGCATAACGGAAGAGTCTCTCCAGACGCATACGATCACGGGCTTCGACACATACATTGGCATGCACACTAAAGCCAGAAACCATGGCGCAGCGGGGATTCTGGAATGTATCCCTGCTGTCTGCGTCGATTTGATCTCCCAGCCGCACGACGCCCTGGCCGGCGCCGGAACCGACCGCGATTCTGCGGCATACGGAGTTGGCCAGCAGGGCTGCCATACCGGGATCGTCCTGCGACAACGGGTCCGCCTGTTGAGATTCCGCATCAGTTCCGATGCCTCGCCGCTCCAACATCAACTGATGCAAACCAGCACGCTATTTACGACGTAATATCCTCAGCAACATGCGTCAGCGTCGACCGGATAAATCCGTTTCAACGGCGACTAAGATGTCGCGATTGTCGCGTGTTTGCCGACTCTTGTCCGCTGTGGGCGCAGGCCCGAAGAAGCTATCGTGAATCGCCGGTAAGGATAGTACTTTTATCGGAAGCAGGGCGTTGCGGAGTGGGCGGGCGGGATCCGCGGTTTCGCAAAGCAGTATAACGGAGAGCGTTTTTAGCCAACCGCGGCGCTGGCGCAATCTCGTCTCTGACCTGTGCATAGTTCGCCGCGGCGCCCGGCTAAAAACGCTCTCCGTTATGCGACATCGGAGAGGGGCTCACGGCGGGTTGATTCCCGCCTTCACGGGGCCGGCGCAGAATTAATACTGCTTATGTAAAGTACGTTGATTTTGCGGACTGACTTATTTTTTGAAAGCGTCTAGAGTATAGGCTCAATCGAGACACGTATTTGCAGCCAACCACGGGGTATTTATGCACGCAGGACTTCCTCCAAAACAGGGTTTATACGATCCGCAATTTGAGCACGACAGTTGCGGGGTCGGTTTTGTTGCCGATCTGGTAGGCCGAAAGTCGCACGAGATCGTTCGCCAGTCCCTCCAGGTCCTGATGAACCTGCTTCATCGCGGCGCCAAGGGCTGCGAAGCCAATACCGGGGATGGCGCCGGGATCGTGATCCAGGTTCCTCACAAATTCCTGAAGGCGGAGTGTGCCGGCCTCGGATTCCAGCTGCCGGAGTCCGGCGAATACGGCGTTGGAATGGTCTGTGTTCCCAAGGATGCAAAGCTCGCCCATGCGGCCGAGAAGATAATCGAACTGGAAATCGTGCGCGCGGGGCACGTCCTTCTCGGATGGCGCACGGTCCCTACGAACAACGCGGGCCTCGGCGACTCGGCGAAGGCCGGCGAGCCGGTTTTCCGGCAGGTATTCATTGGACGCCCCCCGGATGTGAGATCCCGGGAGGTTTTAGAGCGGCGGCTGTATCTCATTCGGAGACGCATTGAGAACTTGACGCGCGATGCCTACTTCCCGAGTTTTTCTGCGAATACGCTTGTTTACAAAGGAATGCTCTCGGCCGACCAGATCGACGGCTATTTCCCGGACCTGACCGATCCGCGGGTGGAGTCCGCCCTGGCGCTGGTTCACCAGCGGTTCAGCACCAACACGTTCCCGAGCTGGCCGCTTGCGCATCCCTATCGCTATCTCGCCCACAACGGTGAAATCAACACGCTTCGCGGAAACATCAATTGGATGACGGCTCGTGAGAAGTTGTTTGAGTCCGAGCTATACGGGGACGAGCTGAAAGACCTGCTGCCAATCATCAGGGAAGGCGGGAGCGACTCCGCGATGATCGACAACGCGCTGGAGTTCCTGGTCATGTGCGGACGTTCTCTGCCGCACGCAATGATGATGCTTATCCCGGAAGCATGGGATGGGCACGAGACCATGAGTGACGAGAAGAAGGCGTTTTATGAATTCCACTCGTGTTTGATGGAACCGTGGGATGGTCCCGCCTCGATCGCATTTACCGACGGTACGGTCATTGGCGCTGTCCTGGATCGCAATGGCCTTCGCCCTTCGCGTTATTACGTTACCAAGAGCGGCATGGTCGTGATGGCTTCTGAAGTCGGCGTCATGGACATTCCGCCGCAGGAGATCCTACAGAAGGGCCGTCTCCAGCCGGGCAAGATGTTCCTGATCGACACGCGCGAGGGACGCATCATCGACGATGCCGAACTGAAGCATAAGATTGCGACCGAGAAGCCCTATCGGCAATGGCTGAATGACAACATGATTCGCCTCGCCGATCTGCCAAAGAAGGAAGTTCCGGCGCCCGATCACGAAACGGTTCTGTTGCGCCAGCAGGTATTCGGCTATACGCATGAGGACCTGCGAATCCTCATGGCGCCGATGGCAAGGAGCGGTGAAGAGGCGATCGGTTCGATGGGTACCGACACCCCCCTTGCGGTTCTGTCGGACATGGCGCCATCGCT
>CAMAWS010000402.1 GCA_945861845.1 Candidatus Sulfopaludibacter sp. SbA3
AGCGCCAGCAGCTGCTGGCGCTGGTGATCCATGCAGATCGAGTGTGGCAATCCCGGACCGGATACTACCGATAAATGGAAACGGGGACGCGGGATATTCCCGCGCCCCCCGATAAGAAAGCTGGTCGTGCTAGTTCGACGAACCGATACCGGCCGCGCGCAGCGTACGAATCTCGACGCGGCGATTTTGTTGACGGCCAGCAGCATTGTCGTTCGGAGCGATCGGATTTGCTTCACCAAGCCCGACAATCGAAATTCTAAAGAGCGGCACGTTCTTGCTGACAAGATAACGTAGAACGCTCTCAGCGCGCCGCTGACTCAATCCATCATTAAAGCTTTCCGATCCCTGAGAATCCGTGTATCCCTGCAGTTCGACCAGATATCCATTCCGTTGACCGGAAACTGCGCTTGCCACGCCGTCCAATGCGGCTTTAGCTTCGTCCGAAAGAGCGGACGATCCAACCCGGAAAGTCACCGATGTCGGTTGCCCGGACTGCGTATAGGTGTCCAGACCTCCAAGACGCGATTCCAGCGTGTTGATTCGAGTGTTGGCCTGCTGGACCCCCTGGTTGGCGGTGTCAGCCTGGCGTTGGGCAGCGGTTGCAGCGATCTGCGCAGTAGCAGCCGCCGTTCCGGCCTGGGTCGCCTTTGTATCCGCAGTGGCTGCAGCCTGTATCCCCTGTTGTGCCCGACGGTCTACTGCGTCAATTCGTTCGGCATTCTCCTTGCCGGCATTCTCGACGGTAGTGATTCTCGGACCAATCGGCGCAACTTCATTTCGAACCCATTTCTTAGTCGCGCAACCAGACAGGAACAACATCCCGGCCAATGCGAAGACCCCGATAGTCTTGAAGCTTCGTTCTGAACTGTGCATTGAAATCTCCCTCTTAAGTCTGTGAGCAGTGTAAAAAAATAAATGTACGACTACGAAAGAGCCTGCCTATATTCTAATAATTTCGTTACCAGAGGTACATATAAGAATCTTGCAAGGATCTCTTAGCTGGCTTCAATACGCCCCCAAAGATTTCTGTGCCGGGGGCTACCCTTATCAGCGAATTACCGCGACGCCAAGCGTCCTGTCTCACAATATAGGTCAGACATCGTTACGCGCGCAACGGGCCCGGATTCCCGGAGCGAGGATGAGGCAATGCTTATTCATTGTGAGGACTAGTGGTGTCCGCCATAAGAACTGTTACTTATCCACCGATAGGTTTACGTATTTCGAGACCGACAGTCCCCGCCTTGAAAAGGCGGGGAATAGGACCGACTGAAAACAGAAGTCACATTATTTGTGGCGGCCTACACTAGCTGCCCGTGGCAGAAAGGTACGAAACCGTGTGGAGCGCCTGCCAAATCCTGTCGTTTCAGTTGCGGTTTTCGGTCAAATGGACTTCTGCCACGGGCTGCTAGCGACCTGCTACAATACAAGCTGAGGTTTCATATGGAACAGGCACGTGAGCAAGAGCATCGTTTCAGCAGCCAGGTTTTCGACTGGCGGAACACCGTGATGGACAAGGTCCTAGGTCTGTTGCCGCGCCGAACCGCAGAACACCTCGTAAACGCGCAGAAGGAAGGAATTCTTGCGGTCCGATCACTCCTCGACAAGGGCATTGAGGCCCTGGATGGCGATCTCAAGCGGGTCCACGACAGGCCGTCGAAGAATGATCAATAATTAATGTCTGAAGCGCGATTGCCAAAGGTAGGGTTCGTGAGCCTGGGCTGTCCCAAGAACCTCGTGGACAGCGAAATCATGCTCGGTGCGCTGGCGCGCCATGGATACTCGATTACTGCCCACAAAGAGGAAGCCGACGTCATCGTCGTCAATACCTGCGGATTCATCGACAGCGCGAAGAAAGAGTCGATCGACACCATTCTTGAGATGGCCGAACTCAAGACTCAGGGGAACTGCAAGAAACTCGTCGTCGCCGGCTGCCTCGCTGAACGCTATCGCGCCGACATCCGAAAAGAAATCCCCGAAATCGATTTCGCTTTCGGTCCCGACGAACTGGGCCGCATTCTCCAGGCCGTGCAACTCGGCGATGATATTGGTCCCGACATTACAATTGACGCACTCTACACGTCCAAAGAAATCCCGACAATGCCACGGGTCCTCACGACGCCGAATTATATGGCATACCTGAAGATCTCCGAAGGGTGCGACCACGTCTGCTCGTTCTGCGCAATCCCGGGATTTCGCGGTCGTTTCCGCAGCCGGTTGATGCCCGATCTGATCGAGGAGTCGCGGCGGCTTGCCGCGCAGGGCGTGAAGGAACTCGTGCTCGTGTCGCAGGATACGATGGCATACGGCAAAGACATCGGAATGCCTGAAGGAATTACAGCACTCCTCCGGGAACTGACGCGAATCGAAGGGCTTCGGTGGGTGCGTTTCCTCTATTGTTATCCGCACACGATGCCGGACTACCTCATTCGCCTGGTGGCTGACGAAGAGCGTCTCTGCAAGTATTTCCACATTCCGTACCAGCACGCCAGTGGCCCAGTGCTCGATCGCATGCTGCGTGGCGGAAGCCGCCAGATGTACGAACGCCAGGTCGAACGGATTCGAAAACTGAACCCGGGCGCCGGGATACGAACGTCCTTCATCGTCGGCTTTCCCGGCGAGACCGAAGACGATTTCCAGGAACTCTTGAACTTCGTCCGCAACGTTGAGTTCGACAACGTCGGCGTTTTTCTCTATTCGGATGAAGAGGGCACGGGAGCCTTCAAGCTCGAAGACAAGGTACCCCGCCGGACTGCTAACCGCAGACGCGGCCAGCTCATGAAGCAACAGGCGGGGATTTCAAAAAGGAAACTCAAGACCATGGTCGGCCGTACGGTCGAAGTTTTGCTCGAAGGCGCATCGGATGAAACCGAACTCCTGTTGAAGGGGCGCATGGAAACGCAGGCTCCGGACATTGATGGCCATGTAATGATCAATGACGCCGCGGAACGCCAAGTGTATCCGGTCAATTTCTATCCGGTGGAAATCACCGAGAGCCTGGACTACGACCTGATTGGCAGAGTCCTCTGAGAACTCTCAGAATTCGACATTCGAACTCCTATGAAGTGTCCAACCTGTCAAAAGGAAACACAATTTGAGAACAATCCTTACCGGCCGTTTTGCAGCGACCGATGTAAGATGATCGACCTGGGACGATGGGCGGGGGGAAACTACCGCATTCCGTCTTCGGAACGACCTCCGGATGAGACCCCCACAAATGGAAATCGCGAAGTCGAAGACTGAGCAATTCAGCTTTACGGACCGGATCGCCGTGGCGATTGCCACGGGCGGGGGCGCCGGATTCATGCCGAAGGCGCCAGGTACTGCGGGTTCAGTCGTCGGCGTGCTGATCTATCTGGTCATGACGGGACTCCATCTCGATCTCTATTACCTGCATGCTATAATTTTGCTCTTCATCGTTGGCGTCTGGGCTGCGCATCGTGTGGAAACCTTCTGGGGACACGATTCTCAACGCATTGTGGTGGATGAAATCATTGGACAGATGATCGCCTTCAGTTACGCGGCGGGGCGGTTTCCTCTTTCGGCGTTTTATGTTGCCGTTGGGTTTGGATTGTTTCGGCTCTTCGATATCGTGAAACCGTTTCCGCTGCGCCGCCTTGAAAAGCTCAGCGGTGGTCTCGGCGTAATCGCGGATGACGTCGGCGCGGGGCTGTATGCCCTGGGCGTATTGACTCTTATTGTGATTTTCTTCGGCGCTTGAACTGTGGGCGAAATTATTATCAAAACCATCTCTCCAAGAGCGGCGCT
>CAMAWS010000403.1 GCA_945861845.1 Candidatus Sulfopaludibacter sp. SbA3
TTCTACTTCCGCGCGAATTACGAGAGCCTCTACCTGCAGGACACGTGGAAGGCGACCTCGCGGCTGACAGTCAATGCAGGCCTGCGATGGGATCCTTTCATACCGCTGGCATGGAAAGACGGCCAGATGGTTCACTTCGACCAGAAGTGGTTTGACCAGGGCATTCGCAGCACAGTCTACAAGAACGCTCCGGCCGGCGTTCTGTACACGGGCGACGCCGGAGTTCCCAACAACGGAAAAGTCGGCCCGAACGAGTATTGGAATTTCTCACCGCGCATTGGAATGGCGTTTGATCCGATGGGTAACGGCCGAATGACCGTTCGCGCGGCTTACGGCTTGTTCCGCGATTACCCGGAGTTCTACAAATTTCATTACACGAGAAAGTCGCCTCCCTGGGCAAGTACCATCAATCTACAGAGTCCGCCCAATTTTGCGGATCCATGGGGCGCCTACCCCGGTGGAAATCCTTACCCGGTCGTCGTCTCAAAGGACAGCCCGTTTACTACCAACGCGACCTTCACGAACCGTCCGCTGGATCTTCCATCGGTTTACGTTCACCAGTGGAACCTCAGCCTCCAGAAACAGCTCGGTGCAGACTGGCTGATAGCTGGAAATTACATCGGCAACAGCGTCATTCACCTGCTGAACAAGAGCGAAGGCAACCCGGCCGTATTCCTGGGCCTGGGCCCATGTACGCTGGCCGGTGTCAATTATGCAACGTGCTCATCAACGGCAAATACAACCGCACGCCGAAAATTGAACCTGCAGAATCCGGACCAGGGGAAGTACTTCGGCAACATCGTGAACCTCGACGCGGGCGGGACCATGAGTTACAACGGGATGTTGCTGACCGTACAGCATCGCGCCGCCAGCGGCCTGACCGTGGCGGCAAATTACACGTGGTCTCACTGCATCAATACCGGGACCTCGCAGCTCATTATGACAACTGGCGGCGCTACCCCGGAACGCCGTGGAGCGAATCGTGGAAATTGCGCGGGTTTGGAAACAGACCGGCGGCACAATTTCAATATGTCGACTGTTTATTCGATACCGCAGTTCGCGAATCGAACGGTGCAGATGGTCGCCGGCGGCTGGCAGGTGTCCGGTATCGTAAAGATCCTGACCGGCAGTTACCTGACCGTGACATCCGGCATTGATAACGCGTTGTCGGCAACCGACGACAACAGACCCAACCAGATCCTTGCAAGTGCCTACGCCGATAACCCGAGCATCAATCAGTGGCTCAACCCTGCGGCATTCGCGCAACCCACGACGGGTACGTACGGGAATATGGGCGCCCGCAACGTTCACGGTCCGGGATCCATTGGAATAGATATGGGACTGAAGCGAAACTTCCGGATTCGTGAAGGACACTCCATCGAGTTCCGAGCTGAAGCGTTCAATCTGCCGAACCATGTGAATCCGGGGAATCCAGTAACGAATTTCACGAACAGCACGTTCGGCAAAATCCAGTCCGCGAACGATCCGCGGATTATGCAACTCGCTTTGAAGTACGTGTTTTAAATCAACCCTGATGGACCGTGCGCGGTCTATGACCGCGCACGATCTTGAATAAGGAGGCTTATGCGCGCAGGAGGAAACAAAGGCAGGACGGCCATCCTTGCCGGATTACTCGCGGTGGCAGCGGTCGTCTTTTCACTGTCCACGGTTGAGCCGTTACAGGAACACATTCGCTCTGCTCAACTGGTTTCCATCCAACAGTTGCCCGACTATGCGGAAACATGTCCGCCCGAGGAATCAAACGGCAACGACTTCAATCTGATCGCCCGTTCCGATGAGAGTGTATTTGCCATGTTGCGGGCAACGTCCGTTTACGCCGCATCACAGCAAACCGCGGGGACAACGACCGTAGATCGTCCGGCGGTCCGAAATCTCCTGGATAAGGACCCCATCTATGCATCCATCGCGGTAGATACCCGGACCAACGAAGTGGCCCTCGTGGACAGCAACACATGGAGCATCCGGATATTCGACAGGCTCGACAATACGCCACCCAACTCCGCTCGAACCGAGGCCAAGCGAGTGATATCGGGTCCGAAGACGGATATCGGTTTCACCAGCGGCGTTTA
Source organism: Candidatus Sulfopaludibacter sp. SbA3 (assembly GCA_945861845.1). Classification (GTDB taxonomy): domain Bacteria; phylum Acidobacteriota; class Terriglobia; order 20CM-2-55-15; family 20CM-2-55-15; genus CAMBFR01. The sequence continues at coordinate 2,091 of CAMAWS010000403.1, forward strand.
TATTGATCCGAAAAACGGTGAGATTTTTGCCGTAGAAAACGACATCGGTGACAGCATCGCCGTGTTTGCCCACGATGCAGACGGGGACGTCGCGCCTGTGCGCAAATTGAACGTCACTCATCGAGGGCACTCCGTGGCAGTGGATGAAGAAGGGCAGGTGTTTTACCTGACCGTGCAGTATCCCCCGCAGGTCGCGGTGTACCCCAAGAATGCCTCCGGAGACGATAAGCCGCTGCGGCTTCTGGAAGGGGAAAGCACGCGGCTATCCGACTCACATGGCATAGCAATCGACGTTAAGAACAAACTCATGTTCGTCAACAATTGGGGCAACATCAGCCAGCATGGCTCCGCGGGCACGGGCCGGTTTGAGCCTGCCTCGATTACGATCTATCCACTCGAAGCAAATGGCGACGCGGCGCCAATGCGCGTTATCCAGGGACCCAAGACTCAATTGAACTGGCCTGGGGCCATGGCTACAGACCCCGAGACCCGGGACCTTTATGTTGCCAACGACATGGGCCAGTCGATTCTCGTCTTCCGAGAGACGGATCAGGGCGACGTGGCCCCGCGCCGCGTCATCAAAGGAAACAGGACCGGCCTCAGCTATCCGATCGGACTGGCTCTCGATACGAAGAACAAAGAGGTCTGGGTCTCCAACCTGGGCAACTCTTCGGCGACGGTTTATTCGATGACAGCAGAAGGAAATGCACCGCCGTTGCGAACCATCCGCAGCGCGCCGGCCGGTAAAGTGTCGTTGAGATTTGGCAAGACGCAGGCCCTCGCCTATGACAGCAAACGAGAAGAAATACTGGTGCCCAACTGAGTGAACCATCCGCAGATTGCGGTCTTCGCCAGGCTGGCGAAGGAAAATACGCCCCCTATTCGAGCCATCGAAGGTGAAAAGACAAAGATCAGCAGAACCATGCACGGCTTTGGATACGATGCTGTCCACGACGAAATCGTCGTCACCAGCCCGCTAACCCAGGCAATCCTGACATTCCGCGGAGCGGCAAACGGAGAAGAACCTCCGGTTCGTGTGATCCAGGGGCCGCGAACTCAGATAATCGGTACTGCCTACAGTGGTAACGCAATCGTCACGGTGGACGGAGTTAATGGTGAAATCTACCTGCCCGTCTCCAACAATTCCATCCTGGTGTTTGACAGGACCGCGGACGGAGACGTACCGCCAAAACGAGTTCTCAATGATGCCGGCGGTTCTGTGGCGATTGACCCGGTGCGTAACCTGCTCATCATAAATCGTAGAACCGAACTGCAGATCTTCGAGCGAACAGCCAGCGGGAACGCCAAACCGATTCGGATTATTAAAGGACCAAACGCCGGCGTGGCCAACATCAGTTCATTCCAGACTTACCCGGACAAGGGCTGGATCATCGGAGGCTGCGCGGACGGTGCCATTTGTGCATGGAGCGTCACCGACAGCGGCGATGTTCCACCTCGATGGAAGATACCGGTTCAGCAGTTAACGGGATACGTGGCATCGGGAATTGCCCTGGACCCCGTTCATAAAGAAATTCTCCTGAGCGCGGCCGGCCAACGCATTCGGCCGCCGAGCGGGATCATGAATACGGTCATCACGTTTTCCTGGCCGGAGATTTTCTAGGACAATTCGGAGACAGAAGCACAATTCAACCTTCGCAGTGGG
>CAMAWS010000404.1 GCA_945861845.1 Candidatus Sulfopaludibacter sp. SbA3
GAAATGCTGGCGGGAGATTTTACGGCAGCCGCGTCGCCCGCCTGCGATGCAACGGGCCGGCAGATTACCCTCCGGGCGCCCTTTGTAGGTAACCGCGTCTCTCCAACGTTGTTTTCTCCGGAAGCGCTGAACCTGGTGAAAGTCCTGCCGAGGACCTCCGACCCTTGCGGCCTGGTCCGCTTCAAGCGAGGCGATTCCGAGGATGAGCAGATCGTCGTCGGAAGGATGGACTATCAGTGGACGAACGAACACTCTCTTTTCGGACGGTATCAGCTGGCCCGTCTCAGCAGACCGGACGATTACGATGGGACAACCGTGATTTCCCTGGAACAGGGACCCATCAAGCATCGAGTCCACTCCTTTGTGCTAGGCGACACGTATCTGATCGGCTCCGGGACCGTCAGCTCTTTCCGGGCGACGCTCAATCGAACGAACATCGCCAGGTTCGCGGCGGAAGTGAGCGGGTTTCCAAGCATCGGAGAATTGGGGGTACAGGTATACGATCCCATTCCGAATGCGGGGTCCGTGGGCGTTACAAACGGATTCACGTACCGGGGCGGAGGAAACAACGTTCCGGGACATTACAATTCGACCTCGTTTCAGTTTTCCGAAGACATCAGCATGCTGCGCGGTCTGCATCAGATCGGATTCGGGACAAACTACATCCGCCAGATGTTGAACACTGAACAGAACATCGCCACTGTGCCGGGTTTTACTTTTAATGGCCAGGTGAGCGGTCTCGGACTCGCGGACTTCTTAATTGGGAAGCCGTCGTCGTATGGACAGGGAAATCCGCAGTCGGTGTTCAATCGCACCAATTACATTGCGCTCTACATTCAGGATTCCTGGAAGGCGAGTTCCAGACTCACTTTGAATGGCGGCATCCGATGGGAGCCTTACTTGCCGCAGTACAGCAAGCACCAGAAATCCAACCACTTCGACAAGGCTTTATTCGATCAGGGCGTGCGCAGCAAAGTCTTTACGAATGCTCCCGCAGGACTGATGTTTCCCGGTGATCCCGGAATGCCCGAGAAGGCGTTCGGTTTCAATCGATGGTTCGATTTTGCGCCGCGGCTCGGACTTGCGTGGGATCCGACAGGCAACGGCCAGACGTCCATACGGGCTGCATGGGGCATGTTCTACGATTACCCGCACCTGTACAACTATCTTGGATTCTCGCAGGGTCCGCCGTTTGGCAACTCTTTGACTGTCCCGTTCCCGCCGAGTTTCGGAAATCCGTGGCAGAGCTATCCGGGGGGCAATCCGTTCCCGCTCACGGTGGGCAAGAATGCGACGTTTCCAATTGAAGGCCAGTATTTGAACCTTCCACTCCACCTGAAGCATCCTTATATGAATCAGTGGAACCTCAGCGTGCAACGCGGAATCGCGTCGGACTGGATGGTGGCGGCCAACTATGTGGGCAGCAACACGATCCACATGCCAACCCAGAAGGATTCATTAAATCCCGCGGTCATCATTCCCGGCAGTTCGACGCTGGCAAACGTCAACCAGCGGCGCGCGTTGTATCTGCAGAACCCGCAGGAAGGGCGATACTTCGCCACCATCAATGAACTCGACGATGGCGGGACTGCGAATTACCATGCGCTTCTGCTGTCGGTTCAGCGCCGGCGCAGTAATGGCCTGACCGTGCAGAGCAATTACACCTGGTCGCATTGCATCGGCGATTGGGTAACGAACATCGTCGGAGGTCCTGTCGGCAGGAACTACATGTTCCCCAACAACCGCCGGCTGGATCGCGCGAATTGCGCCACCGATACGCGGCATGGCTTCAACTCGTCGACTGTGTACGAGACGCCGCAGTTTGCAAACCCAACGTTGCGGGCTTTGGCCAGTAACTGGCAGGTGTCGGGAATAGTCCGGCTGCAATCGGGCAGCTATTTGACCGTGCTTACCGGTGTGGACATTGCGTTGACGGCCCAGCAGGACCAGCGTGGAAATCAGATTCTTGCCAATGCCTATCCTGCGAAACAGGGCATCGATCAGTGGATCAACCCTGCGGCCTTTGCCCAACCGGCTACCGGCACATATGGAAACCTGGGTAGAAACTCGGTTCTCGGTCCGGGAAGTATCCGGATAGACATGGGCCTGTCGCGGAGCTTTCAGGTTCGAGAGAATCAGACAGTCCAGTTCCGGGCCGAGGCATTCAATCTGCCGAACCATGTGAATCCGAATAACCCAAACGTGGCGATCAATAACCGAAACTTCGGACGGATTTTGTCAGCGGGCGATCCGCGAGTTATTCAGCTTGCTTTGAAATATGTCTTTTAGGACGATCAGCGGCTGCGAATGCAAGCCCGACGCGATACCGCGGAACTTGAAGGTTCGCGCAAAAATAAATTGGCAGAATGCAGACGCGGGCATAAAACCCTGTGAAGTATTGACGCGAAGCCTCCTTTTTGAAACTCCCCTCCTAAGTTAGGAGGGGTGGCGCGGCGATGTTTTATCAGCCGCGCCGGGGTGGTTCCTAAGGTGGCTTCGCGATGTTGCAGAACCACCCCGTCTGCGCCTTTACAAGGATGCTTCGCCACATTTTATTGGCGGCGCATCCACCCCTCCTAACTTAGGAGGGGAGCTTCGGACCAAGACGCAGCCATCAAGAAGAAGGAGAGACGACATGAAACCGAACAGGATCAATCGCCGGGAGTTTATCGGCGGCGCACTTGCCGGAGGTGTTCTAAGTTCAGCTCCGATGATGTTCGCCCAGCGGCGGCCCGTTACCATTCCGCAAAGACCGAACATTCTTTTCATTCTCGCAGACGACCTGGGGTATGGCGATCTGAGTTCTTACGGCCGGCCGGACTATCAAACACCCGTGCTCGACAAATTAGCAAAGGACGGCGTGCGCTTCACAGATGCCTACGCGGCGGGGCCTGTGTGCACGGTGACGCGCGTCGGCTTTCACACGGGGCGCTATCCGCATCGTTTGCCGGTGGGCGCCGGTGGTGTTCTGACGGCCGATGATGAAAAACTTGGAATCCCAGTTGGGCATCCCACACTCGCCTCCCGGCTCAAAGACAATGGCTACGAAAACATCCTTATAGGGAAGTGGCACATTGGCCGTGCCAAAGAGTTCCGGCCGATTCAGCGCGGCTACGACGAATACTTCGGCTTCCTGACTGGAACCGCAGATTATTTCTCCTATCGAAATACTGCCGGCCAGCCGGACCTCTGGGAAAACGAAGAACGCAGCAAGGCGCAGGGCTACACCACAGACATGTTTACCGAAAGAGCGGTTCAGGTGATCCGGCGGCAGCGCAACAGGCCTTTTTATCTGAGCCTTCACTACAACGCGCCGCACTCTCCCTGGGAAGGACCGGGTGATCAGGCGTTAGACCACACCCACGATGTTCAACGAGGAGGACCTGAAGGCTCGCCTTCCAAGTATGCGGAGATGATGAAGAGTCTGGACGACGGCATCGGCCGTGTATTGCGGGCGCTGGCGGATTCCAACCTGGAACGGAACACGCTCGTCATTTTCACGAGTGACAATGGCGGGATCCAATATGGACGGAACTGGCCGTTCTCTTTTCAAAAGGGAAGCTGTTGGGAAGGCGGGATCCGCGTTCCGGGGATCGTACGCTGGCCTGGTGTTGTGGCCCCAGGACAGGAAACAGCGCAGGCTGCAATCACGATGGACTGGACCGCAACTATTCTGTCCGTTAGCGGCGCCAAAGCCGATCCCAGCTATCCGCTCGATGGCGAGGATCTGCTTCCGGTTTGTACCGGTGATC
>CAMAWS010000405.1 GCA_945861845.1 Candidatus Sulfopaludibacter sp. SbA3
CCCCCTGCTGCTGGACCTGGCTTTCCGTGAGCGTCTGCAAGAGGTTTTCTATTTTCGTGAACCTGGATTGTTCTTCTGGTGTCATACGGCCACCCTGTTGTTTTTCGGCGCTCGCTCCGGGCGCTTCCGATCATAGCATCCATCACCACGCGCGCAACCGTTGCTTCGCGACCGCGCGCTGGTTTACCTGACCCCCATTATGCCGCATCCATACACGGCCCTCGGTGCGGCGTGAGGCCGGTCAAGACGCGAGTCTCAAGGCGTTTACGAGCCGGCCGACGTCGGACATCTCATTGTAAATCTGAGCCGAGATCCGCACGCACACCTGGTTGTTCAAGGCGCCGGCGTGTACTTCGATTTGGTGCTCGAACAGCAACACATCTCGAAGCGCTGCGGCATCGTCCGCGGTCGAGCCGAAATGTGGCGGCAGCGGCACTGTGATCATGGCGCCGGTCATGTCCTCCGGTCCCATGGGCTTAGACTCCCATTGCCGCGCCAGTTCACAGCCTGCATTCCATGCCAGTTCGTGGTTGTAGTGTTGAACACGTTCGACTCCGAGTTCCCGCATAAACGCGAGGCCTGCCGGCGCGGCCAGATGAGGTGTCGGATCGCGCGTACCGGGCCAGTCGAATTCATGCGTGATACCTTGATCGAGACCCCATGAAATGACGGCCGGGTGCAGAGACGCCTGCCGCGCAGGGTCAACCCACAGCACACCGCTGCTTCGAGGCGACCAGGCCCACTTGTGCAGATTGCCGGTATACCAGTCGACGCCAAGGGATGGAATATCCACATGAATGGCTCCCGGCGCATGCGCACCATCCACCAGAATCGCGACTCCGCGTTTCCGGCAACGAGCCGCAATTTCGGCGACAGGCAGGACGAGCGCAGTGCCCGTCGTGATGTGATCGATGATGGCGATCCGGGTTTTTGGGCCGATCGCCGCATCTATTGCTTTAACGATGTCGCCGGGACCACGGACAGATTTCGGAAATTCGACGATGCGCACCGTTGCACTCCGGCTTCGCGCTGCATATTGAGCAGCGTGGAGGACTCCGCCGTACGCGGTATCAGGGACAAGCACCTCGTCGCCCTCGCGAAAATCAAAGCTTCGGAGAATCGCATTCACGCCGGATGTCGTGTTATCCACAAACACCAGGTCATCGCCTTTGGCGCCGAGGAACCCGGCAACCACATCCGCAGCCTCACGCAGCCGCGATCTGCCGCGCTTCCACTTGCCGACGCCCTTTGGCGACACTTCGCGCAGGAGAAAATGGGAGGGCTGCCGCTCAATTTCGTCACGCAGCTTTTGCTGAGCCTCCAGTACGCACTTCGGAGGCGCGCCGACCGTTCCGTGATTGAGATAAGTGATCGCGGGATCGAGCATCCACCGATTCCGCATGGCGTGGCCAAATTGGTCGTCCGTCATTCCTTGACCTTATGTAGTAAAGCCGGCGCTGTGCCGGATTTAATAGTTTGCGGGTTAACAACGGCGGCCATTTGTGGCCGCCGTTGCTAATACGAGGAGGAGTATCTCTATTTGCCTACGGCCTTCCAAAGATCCGCCTTGGTCTGCGGCGCGGCCGACGTGTGGACGTTAATGTAGCGATCAAAGTTCAGGTTGAGCTTTTCCAGAATTGGCACAAGCGCCTTGATGTGATCGTTGGCCGTGGCGCCCGCGGCAGGCAGTGAGAAATCCCCCTGGAAGAGAATCTTCTCCTTCGGAATATAGGCGATCAGCATGCCGTTCGTGTGGGGTACCCCCGGCGTGTGATAGAGCTCCACCGTGCGCGTTCCGTCCGAATAGACCTTCTTATCCCCGACGGTTTCGACCTTCGCCTTCCTGGGGTTCTTCGCAAGGGTGTCGGCGAGAAGCGTCCGCGGAGTGTTCAGCGCCCTCAGAAGAAACTCCTCGTTGTTCTTATGCGTAATGATGGTGGCGCCTTCGGCCACCAAAGCGGGCAGCCCCCCAGTGTGATCGGAGTGGGGATGGGTGTTCATGACATAGCGGATCGGCTTGTTGGGGACGAGCTTCTTCGCTTCCGCGATGTAAGCGAGACCACGGGCTTCGGGTTGTCCGGCTTCAAGCAACATGATGTAGTCCTTGAACTCTATAACCATCGAATCGTAACTACCGTTTCCTGTGGTGAGTCTGTAGAGACCTTCGCCGAGCTTTTCGGAAGTGACGGCCAGGGCAGGTGCTGCGCCTCGACCGCCACCAGCACCACCGCCGCCAGCCGGAGCTGGAGCAAGAGTTGCAACGTCCGGGGGATTCGCCTTGGCTGCCATGACGTTCACTTCAAAGAAGGGCCATCCGCCGCGGGTCTGCACGATCTTTGCCGGAGCCTTCACGCCACCGAAATCCTTCCAGCCTGTGTAAGTGGCGAGAATCTGCATGTCACCCATGATGTTGTCGCCAATCCACGTCTCTACACGTTCGACCATGTTCTGTTCATCGATAAAACCGTTGACCACGTATGGAGCGCCGGAAGGTGCTTTAACGGTGGGCATCCATGTCACGACGTTGTAATTCTTGCCGTTGACTCTGCGGCGGCTCGCCGTGGCGTTGTTCGCGGCCGCTCCCTTCAGGAAGCCCCAGGGCGTGATATACAGCTCCAGCGAATTCGCCCATGGCTGCGAAACGTCCGCCTGTTGGGGGCTGACAACCTGGTTGAAAGTCCCGGGGGCCGGCGGACCAGTGGCTCCGCCGCCTGGAGGATTGTTCGTCGCCCCTGCCTGGCGGGACGCCGGACCGGTCAAGTCAATCACGCGGACATAGCTCGTGATCGGCCGCATGGGATCATGAGTGCCCTGGCAGACAACTCCACCGCATTGCTGGAACGCTATGTCTGCACCCGCCCCCGAATAGGTGATCGAGTTCAGGTTTCCCAATGCCTGATTCGCGTTGGCGATAATAGTCTTTGCATCTTGCGCCATTGCGTTTCCGCAAAGGAACACGAGGCAGATTGTGAATACCGTAAACTTTCTAACCAAAAGAACCTCCCTGGTTAAGGCAAAGCGAACGTAAGACTCCGTTGGCATTTACCGGATTCGGCGTGACTCCCGCCAAGTGGTCAGGAATTGTGGACCCGGATATTCATGACACAGGGAGGCAGAAGTGTCAAAGAATCCGCTGGCATATTGCATCTTTCCGGTCAGAGTTTAGTGGAAGTCGTGGGAGGGCGCAGCGGCTTTCACGGAAATCACATTGTCCACATGCAGAACTCACTTGCTGGCTCAATCGCGTGTTGCGGATTCTCCGGTTTTCCAACCGGAGGTAACGCGCATTTCTTGAAGTTGGTACCTGACACTGATACGTTCACCGAATGATCCGCACGAAGGGTATGACCCACATTCACCTGGTAGTCCGCAATATGAAACGGTCGCTACGCTTCTACCAAACGGTGTTTGGGATGAAGGTCAGTTTCAAGATCGGCCGGAAGATGGTGTTCTTGAACACGCCCGGCAGCCGGGACCTCATCACCTTGAACGAAGATGGCGACCTTGCGAGTGTGGCCGGAACGAGCGGTGGCATTTCTCACTTCGGATTCGAGTTATTGAAGACCAATGTTGACGCCGCAATCAGCGATGTTGAGAAAGCCGGTGGAAAGTTACTGGAGCGTGGAGAACACGCGCCCGGTGTGCCCTACACCTACATCGCCGATCCTGATGGCTACGTGATCGAGTTGGGTTGAGATCGAACGCCGAGTCGATGACGATGCTGGCGTCCACGGAAATATGTCAGGT
>CAMAWS010000406.1 GCA_945861845.1 Candidatus Sulfopaludibacter sp. SbA3
CATGGTGATCATCAGCCATCGCGGGATCGTGTTCAGCAATTCCATCTGGGGCATGGAGAGAATGATGACCGACGTCACCATCAACAGCTTGTCTGCAAGCGGATCGAGCACGGCGCCTATCGATGTATTCTGTCCCAGCCGCCGCGCAATAATGCCGTCGAGCACATCGGTCAGTCCAGCGACAACAAATGTTCCAAGGGCCCAGCCGATCTCCCGGTATGAAAGCAGGATGATGAAGGCCGGGACAAAGCATATCCTCAGGATCGTGAGTTGATTCGCGGTCGTAAGGAAAGCGATCCGATAGTATTCGGTTCTTGAGGTCATTAGTTCGACGGACTACCTGCGGTTACTCAACTGTTACGGGGATCTTCACTCCAAGCGTCTGCCGGGAACAAAATCCGTCGGTCTTCGAGCAGAAGTAATAGACCAACAGTCCCGGTATTTCATACTTCCCAGCCTTTGCCACGGTTACGGGCACCGTCAGCGTCGGCAGGTCAACGTAATACTCGTCCTTCGATTGCGGATCGACCGCCGGCGTTGTGAACTCTGCAATATCCAGCTTCACGTTCGGGATCGCGGTAAGTCTCAAACCAACGGGAGGCGTGTGGTTGATGAGATACCCCTGAAGGAGCTTGAAAGAGACCGTGACTTCACCCTTGCTCCCGGCCTTGATAGGCACCTGCTTAAACTCCGGGTGAAGGATCTGTGGCAGTGCGCTTCCGGGCCCCGTCAACTGTGCGAACAAGAGCGCGATTCCGAAGGCTAAATTCAGCATTTGCATCTCTCCATCGATCGAAAGCGACCGAAAGCGACCGAACTGGACGATAATGGGCGAGGGAATATTACCATGAAAATACTGAACATCGTGGGCGCCCGCCCCAATTTCATGAAGATCGCGCCGATCGTCGAGGAAATGAACAAGGCTCCCGAACTTGAACATTTGCTCGTCCACACCGGCCAGCACTACGACGAGGGCATGTCCGACGTGTTCTTCCGGGACCTGGGAATCCCCGTTCCCAATGTGCATCTCGGAGTCGGCTCCGGCAGCCACGCCGAGCAAACAGCCCGGATCATGGTGGAGTTCGAGAAGGTCTGCCTGAAAGAGAAACCAGACCTTGTCAACGTTGTTGGCGACGTAAATTCCACGATGGCATGCACGATCGTGGCTGCCAAGCTTCTCGTTCCGGTTGCACACGTCGAGGCCGGCTTGCGGAGCTTCGATCGGGCAATGCCCGAGGAAATCAACCGTCTTGTGACCGACGCACTGGCCGATCTGCTGTTCACAACAAGCCGCGATGCAGACGAGAACCTCAAGCGCGAGGGCGTCGATGCCGCCAGGATCCACTTTGTCGGAAACGTGATGATCGACACGCTGTTGAAGCATCGGGAAAAGGCGGCCGCGGCGGATGTCATGTCGAGGTTCGGGATGAAGAAAGGCGGCTTCGCGCTGGTGACTCTTCACCGGCCGTCAAATGTGGACGATCCCGAGGTGCTGAAAGGAATTCTCGAAGCGCTACAGGAGGTTTCACGAACGATACCGGTGCTCTTCCCCATGCATCCTCGAACCACGAAACGCATTGCCGAATTCGGATTGAGCCTCGATGGCATTACAACCGCCGAGCCTTTCGGCTACCTCGAGTTCCTGTGCCTGACGTCGAATGCGGGAATCGTGCTGACCGATTCCGGCGGGCTGCAGGAAGAAACTACGATTCTCGGGATTCCCTGCCTCACGCTCCGCCATAACACCGAACGGCCCGTCACCATCACGCACGGCACCAACATCATGGTGGGCCCGGACAAGAAGCGAATCCTCGAAGCGGTCCGCCGAGTAACAAACGGCGACTGGCATCCGGCCGGTCCGCCCGAATATTGGGACGGCCGCGCAGCGCAACGCATCGTGGAAGTAATTCGGCGATTCCGCTCTTAGCTCCGGGAAGCGATGTGCTCCCGGAAAACGTCGGGGCCGGTCTATTCAAGATCCGCTTCCGGAAATCGTTCACGAATTATCTTCCTTAGGTGATCTACCTCTTCAAGCCGCAATAACTGACGCCCTGTCCGGCGGGACACGGCATCGAACAGTTCGAGCCAATCTTCCAGCGGCGGCTCAGGCACAACCCTCCATTGTTCATAGCGCCGCTCGCGTGCATGAAAGATCCAGCGATCGCCCTCGCGCTCGGCCTGCACCTCGATTCGCTCTCCGGCTTCGGTTCGCCGTTTCCAACTGATTTCTTTTTTTGGCATAGTCTCGTCAGAACGGCCCTAATGTCCGGGCGCCAACAGGAACTCTTTCAGCCGCCGAAGTTCCTCCATTCCAAGGCGCAGGATCGCACCTTCATGGACGTCGGCCCGCACTTCGAAAAATTGCTTCGGAGCCTTCGCCGCCTCGAACAATTCGCGGCCCATGGCGAATGGAATTACGGCATCCCCGGTTGCATGAATCATCGCTATTGGCGACTGGACACGGACAATCTTCGAGAGCACGTCGTACTTCGTCGTGATCATGCCCCGGATCGGCAGCGACCACCACAGTGTGCGCCCCATCGCCCCAATACTTGTGAATCCTGCTTCAAGAATAACGGCGCCGGTTTTCTGGTCTGCCGCCAGGTCTATAGTCACAGCGGTTCCCAGCGATTGCCCCATCAGGACGACCGACTCCGGCTGGAAACCACGGGATTGCACATAGGCGAACGCGCCTCGAATGTCCGAGTAAGTTCCCTCCTCGGTGGGAGATCCCTCGCTTCGCCCATATCCGCGATAGTCGTACATCAGGACATTTATTCCGAGTTCGTCCCGAAGGAAGTCGCCAACTGCCGCGCGATCGCCGATGTTGCCCGCATTTCCATGGCTAAGGATGAGCGCGCCCCGGGCATCCGGAAAGGGCAGCCACCAACCGTGCAGACGCGTTCCATCGAGCGCCTCGAAGAAGACGTCTTCGAATGGGCCGGCGGGACTGCGTGCAATTTCGCGCTCAGGGAAGAAGATCAGTCTCTGTTCAAAAGATTTCACGATTATTGACTTCTACAGGATCGGCAGTCTCAAGAGCACGGGCCATGATTACACGACATCCGGTAATGCCTCATTAGAAGAGTCCTGACAATCGCGAAATCTGCGACAAACTTCGACGCGTAGTCCGCGACAATCCAGACCTTCCGCTTCACGTTTCAACCACTTACCACTGGTCGCCCGCGTGCTTTTGTCAGCGTGGCCAGTGTTTCTGGCCACTCGGTAGACAGAACTTCGGAAGGGGACAGGGCCGGCTCTTCCGAATGTCTGCCGGGGTCCAGGGCTCTCCCGGCGGCTAGATGGCGCGCTGCGTATTTATTGTTGCAAAGGGCCGCAGCGCGCGGGCCGCCGGGACAATTTTCAACACCAACACAAAGGAGAACCCATGTTACGTCGAAGTTTCGCCGCCGTTTTCGTGCTCGCCTTGATATGGACCATGTCGTTCAGCGCACAGGCGCAAAATGCGCCCCAGAAGATGGTGATTATTGATATCAACAGTGCTTCGGAGGCGGACATCGCGTCCGTCGGAATCGACAAGCCTGTCGCAAAGAAGATCGTCGAAGGCCGGCCTTATCGCAACAAACGCGACCTGGTCGCGCGATCGCTGCTGACGATGGACCAGTACGACAAGTGTGCTGAACAAGGTCTGAGTCACGCTACGGTAACGGTATTGATACGGCAGGCAAATAGCGGGTTTCAGATGTTATTGACAAAAGGCTGAAA
>CAMAWS010000407.1 GCA_945861845.1 Candidatus Sulfopaludibacter sp. SbA3
GGCCCACATACGGCAAGGCGAACTTCGGATCGAGCGCCATGGCCTGCTCCAGGCATTCGCGGCTGCGCTGGAGGGAATCTGGCGTAAAGCCCCATTGATAGTAGCGATATCTAAGATAGGCTTCGTAGGCCGGAAGACTGGGCTTGTGCCCAGCCGCGCGCACGGTGAGCTTCACCTGAAGCGCCGCGGCGATGGCCTGGGCGATTTCGTCCTGCACCGCGAACACGTCTTCCATTTCGCGATCGTAGCGATGGGACCACAGATGGCTGCCGTCGTCGGCGGCAATCAACTGCGCGGTCACTCGGATGCGGTTGCCAGCCTTGCGGACGCTGCCTTCCAGAATGCTGGTGACGCCCAGCGCTTCGGCGATCCGCCGGATGTCCGTGTTTTGCCCCTTGAAGGCAAACGCCGACGTGCGCGCGATCACTTTCAAGTCTGGGACCTGCGCCAGAGCGTTGATGATCTCCTCGGCCAGGCCGTCGCTGAAGTACTCCTGCTCCTTGTCGCCACTCATGTTGGCGAAGGGCAGCACGGCGATCGACGGTTTTTCCTGGGCTGAGGGCTTCGCCGCAATTCGATGCAGCGCGGCCTTCAATTCCACCATCGACCCAAACCGGTCCGCCGCGCGCTTGGCCAGACAACGGCGCACAATGGCCGCGACGGCCTCCGGAGCATTCATCGGAGGCGGCTCGTCCCGGAGCACCGCGCTTAACACTTCGACGGTCGATCCGCCCGTGAAAGGACGCCTTCCGCTTAGCAACTCGTACAGCACCACGCCAAACGAGAAGATGTCCGTGCGCTCGTCGAGCGGCATGCCCTGGGCCTGCTCGGGGGACATGTAGGCGATCGTGCCCAGGATCACACCGGCGTTCGTTGCCGCCATGCCGATGGTCGGCAAGTTGGATAGATCGAGGGCCGCGGCTTCTCCCGCAAACGCCTTTGCCAATCCAAAGTCGAGCACCTTTATCTGGCCTTGAGGCGTGATCTTTATATTGGCTGGTTTCAGATCGCGATGGACGAGCCCTTTCTCATGTGCCGATTCGAGCCCTTCCGCAATCTGCGTTGCGATGGGAAGAGCTCGATCGATTGGAATTGGTCCCCGCTGAATGTGTTCGGCCAGGGTTTCGCCAACGACCAGCTCCATGACGAGAAATTTCCGTCCTTCGAATTCTTCGATGCCGTATATGGCAGCGATGTTGGGATGATTTAACGACGCCAGCATGCGAGCTTCGCGTTCGAATCGGGCGTTTCGCTCATTATCATGGGCGAAGGCTTCAGGAAGGAGTTTGATAGCCACGCTACGGCCAAGCTTCGTATCGGTGGCCTGGTACACCTCTCCCATTCCACCGGTTCCCAGGTGGCTGGTGATTTTGTAATGGGCGAGTTTGGTTCCGATCATTATTCGATTAAGGTCAGCGGGGGAGTTTATCAGATGGCCTGTCTCATTCGCTGCAAAGCCTCTTCCAGGACTGAACGAGGGCAGCCGAAGTTGAGCCGCAGGAAACCTTCCCCGCCGCGGCCGAACGTGGGTCCATCGCTCAACGCGACCCGTGCGCGATGAAGGAAGAAATTGAAGGGATCATCAAGCCGGGCTTCACGACAGTCGAGCCAGGCCAGATACGTGCCTTCCGGTTTTGTCATTGTTATTGTGGGCATCTGGCGCTGAATGAAGCTCCACAAAAACTCGCGATTCGCTTCGAGGTAGACCAATACCTGGTCCAGCCATTCCTGTCCCTCGCGATACGCCGCGTTTGCGGCGATCAGGCCCGCCACATTGACCCACGGAACCAGTCCTTCACGCGCGGCCTGAAATCGCCGCCGAAGTTCGGGGTTCTGAATAATCGCGACGGCGCACTGCAGCCCTGGAAGATTGAACGTCTTGCTTGGAGCGATGAAGGTGACGGTTTGTTGCGCGACATCCCGATCGATCGATGCAATCGGAATATGCTCGTGGCCGCTGAACACAAGGTCGCTGTGAATCTCGTCCGAGCAGATTGTGACATTGCGTGAAAGGCAGATTTCAGCGACGCGGCAAAGTTCATCGCGGCGGAACACACGTCCCACGGGGTTGTGCGGGTTGCAGAAAATAAACAGGCGCGTATCGGATGTGATCGTCGAAGCGAGGGCATCCCAATCGGCCACATACGTTCCATCCTGTTGCCGCTCGATCGCCGCCTCCAGCCGGCGCAGATGTGCATTGCCGGGCGCCTCCAGAACCGGCGGATAGACGGGTGGTTGAACAAGCACGCTCCCGCCGCCGGACGCGACGGCGTGGCTAGCCAGATTCAGGCCGGTAACGACACCGGGAATGAAGATGACGTCTTCAGGCGAAATCTGCCACTTGTAACGGTGCGCCATCCGTTCGACGACGGCATCTGCCAGTTCCGGCAGTTCGGACGCGTCGCCGGCATACAGTCCGCGGGGATAACCGAATACACCATGATCAACGTATTCCCTCAGTGCGCGTACGACCGGCTCCGGCGATACGAAATCCATATCGGCCACGAACAGCGGCAGTACATCTTCGGCGTAAGTCCGCCATTTGAAGCTTTCCGAAGAACGACGATTGAGAGACTGGTCGAAGTTATATTCCATGCTTGCCAGTCGGTACCGTATGTTTTGATGATCCGGGTGCGGTTATCTTGGCGAAAGATTCTCCGTCAACTCAATATAAGTGCCCCACGGGTCGGTCAGGAACGCGATCCTGACGTTCGTGTTCGCCACCTGGCGGATGGGCGCTTCTATTTTGATGCCCTGGGCCTCGAGTTTCTTGACGAAGGCCTCAAGGTTCTTCACTTCGAACCCAATGTGATCGAGGGCGCGGCCCTTGGTGGGCAATAAGGCCGTCTTCTCAACGGCGAAATGCAGGCGCGATCCCGGCACTTCGTTAATTTCCTGAAGATTAGAACTGGTCAGCATTGGAATCTTGGTGGTCTTAAACCCGAAGGCCTTTTCGTACCACGCTTCCATACCCTTGACGTCGGTGGGATGGAGGTGAATGTGGTCCATGTGATATTGAACGGGTGTGGAAGGATTCTGGAGGATCTCCACGCGCACGCCCTCGGGTCCAACGACAAAGCACTGCAGCGGATTGTTGCGCTGTTCCACTTGAACGCCCTTCGCTCGCCAGTTCGCCATGGCCTCCTTCAGGTCCTTGACCACGAAGCTGACGTGTTCGACGATCGACCCTTCCTGCGGCCCGGCAGGTTCGCCCTGGCGGAACATGATGTACGTGCCCGGCATCTGGATCAGGGAGAGCGTACCGTTGCGCACTTCGATGCCGCCCAGGTTGTCGATCCAGAATCGCTTCTGGGCCTCCACATCCTTCACCATATAGTGGACGTGGCCCATGGTGACGCCGGCGGCGTTAGGTTCGGCGAGTTGCGCCACCGCGGGGGTGGCCACAAGAAGTGAAAGCGCGATGACAAGCCATGTTTTCATGCGCCGCACTTTATCGGAATTAGGGACAGAGAGCAATTCTGCTGTTTGAAATTGCTCACTGTCCCTAATTTCCGTCTACACTACAATGCCCACTCACCGGAGGAAACGCATGCGCATTGCCTTGTTCCTGTTCACCTGGCTCAGAAGACTCCCGATCCTGTTTATTGGTTACTTCGCCGCGTTCATGCTGATCTATTTG
The DNA here is from genome assembly GCA_945861845.1 of Candidatus Sulfopaludibacter sp. SbA3. GTDB lineage: Bacteria > Acidobacteriota > Terriglobia > 20CM-2-55-15 > 20CM-2-55-15 > CAMBFR01. The sequence goes on from CAMAWS010000407.1 coordinate 3,641, forward strand.
TTTAGCCTGGGAACCGTCCTGGCTGTGGATGACGTGAGCCGGATCACGCGGCTGCTGCTGGGTCTGCTGCAGATCCCGCAGGCAG